>JACQUA010000282.1 GCA_016210565.1 Chloroflexota bacterium | reverse complement strand
GGGAAGAGTGGAAGCCCACCTGGCAGCGTCGCTTCGACACTGGCCAGCGGTCTTAATTTCCTATTTTCAGCGGGCGGCCAATTGGCGTAAAATGATCGCCTAGGAATTTCCATTTTCAGCTTGAAGTTCAGGTTGCTAAAATTTAGACAGGATAAACAGGAGTCGTCAACTTCCTGTACTCATCCTGTCCATCCTGATAAATCCTGTCAATCCTGTCTAAAAAAGAAATTCCTATATGATCGAGTTGCCCCGGATTATTGAGAAGGTACAATTTGAACTAGTTCGTCTCAGTTTCCCCGGATTTTTGAGAAGATACAGATACGCGGTATCTTCTCAAAAATCCGGGGCAGCTCGATCAACCCCTATTCCTAACCCACTGAAAAATATGAAGTCTTCTGGAGGAATTTTCGGTTTTGCCCCGATTTATTGAGAAGGTACGATACGCGGATCGCTTGAACATAGAATTGCTGAACAGGGGAAGGTGCTGTATGAGCGAGGCCAAGAGTCAACTTGTACAGAGTTGGCTTACGAAGACACAGCATGACCTGGATTCAGCACGTGTCCTTGCTTCCGGTAGTGATCCGTTGCTGGACACAACCCTTTATCACGGCTAACAGGCTGCGGAAAAATCCGTCAATGGATTTCTTGTCTTTTGTGACCAAGAGTTCGAGAGAGTCACTCTATGGGTACTCATAAACCAGTGAAGGGGAGAGGCCGGATGACGGCCAGTAGCGAGCCCATTCATACTCCTACAGTTGATGTGCGTCATCGCATTCCACAACAGGCCATTGAGGCGATTGTGCAGCAGATTGTTCAACGATTCCGGCCGCAACGGATCATTCTATTTGGATCTTACGCCTACGGTCAGCCGCGTTCGGAGAGCGACGCGGACCTACTGGTGGTGATGGATACTCCACTCAAAGAGATAGAGCAGGCTGTGCGTATCTGCCAGGCGATCGACTACCACTTTGACCTTGACCTAATCGTGCGCACACCCGCCACGCTTACTCATCGGTTGGCACTGGGCGACCCATTCCTGCATGAGGTGCTCAGCAAAGGCAAAGTACTGTATGAACGAATTGACGGTTGAATGGGTGGAGAAGGCCGAAGGTGATTATGTTACAGCGGAGCGGGAATTGCGTGCTCGTCGTCGCCCGAATTACGATGCTGTTTGCTTTCACGCACAACAAGCAGCAGAAAAGTACCTCAAGGCCTTCCTTCAGGAGCACGGTGTGGCCTTTCCCAAGACCCATAGTCTTATAGAACTGCTAGAGCTTTGTCTGCCATTGGATCCGAGCTTTGAGCTCCAACGAGACCTGCTGGTGCAACTAGATCGCTATGCTGTGCACTATCGCTATCCCGGCGAGTCGGCGGATAAGGACGAATCGCGGCTGGCATTCCGAACAATCAAGACAGTGCGGTCCTTCCTGCAGAAGAAACTGGGGATATCAAGTTGAGTGCATCTCTCTCAACTTTCCGATGAGATGCGTTTGGGGTGAGGCTCTTGCATCCGGTGACCGGGGAAGAGTTGAGTGCATACCGGGCTTCCGGGTGGCTGGGGCAGAGAATCTGGCGTAGGTAAAGAGGAACGAGGGATGAGGAGCGCGAAGAGGTTTGGGATCTCTCTGAGGGTCTTTCTGATGCTGACCTTCCTCTCTGCCTGTGCTGGAGAGAGGTTGTCTGGATCTCCTCTGGAGCAGAGTTTGCTCTCTTCCGGGGGCGTGCAGGAGCGATTTCGAGCCATCCGCACCGCCTCCAGGGAGCCTGATGCAGCCACCCAGCAGAAGCTCCAGGCGGCCTTCCACCAGCTTCCCTTGAGCTTCATCTCCAACCGGGGGCAGGTGGACGAGCGGGTGAAGTTCTACGGCCGCAGCGGCTCGGCCGGCTTCTTCTTTGCCCGAGATGAGGTGGTCTACTCCTTCGTGAGGCGGGAAGAAGCGGCTGCTCCGAGGAAGGTGAGCCGTTCGGCTATGGAGAGGACAGATGGAGCAGATCGTAGGGTGGGCTGTGCCTACCGATCGGGGTGCAAGGAAAAAGAAAAGGAAAAAGAAGAGGGGGTAGATCAAGGCCACGCCTTGACCGAAAACCGGGCCTCGGGCCACGTGATTCGCCTCCGGTTCGTGGGGGCCAACCCGGACCCCGCGATCGAAGGCGGTGAGGAACTGCCGGGAAAGGTGAACTACTTTATCGGCAACGACCCGGCCCGGTGGAAGAGCCATCTTTCCACCTACAGTCAAATTCGCTACCGGGAGCTGTGGCCAGGGATCGATCTGGTCTACCGGGGGCAGGGGGGCCGGCTCAAGTACGAGTTCATCGTGAAGCCGGGGGCCGACCCGGGGCAGGTCCGGGTGGCCTACCGGGGGATCGAGGGGATGAGCGTAAGCGACGCCGGGGACCTGATCCTGCAGACCGCCTCCGGGGAGCTGCGGGACCGCCGACCGGTGGCCTGGCAGGAGATCGGGGGGAGGCGGGTGGAAGTGGAGGCGGGGTTCCGCGTGAGAGGGACGGGCGCCCCGACAGAAGCGAGCCCGGCCGCGGCTGCGGCGCAAAGGAGCTCTGTCGTGGGCACAGTCTCTCCGACGTCCGTCGAGGGGTCCCACGGCGGGTCAAGGCGTGGCCTGGACTACCCTGGAGGGGAGAAGCTTCCCGCGAGGGTCTCCGGGTCGGAGAAAAGGAAAGCGGGACGGCAGCCCACCCGACCTCCGTCCATGGATTCGATGGCGGCTCAAGGCGTGGCTTCGACCTGCCCCCGGGGGAGGAAGAGGGTTCCGAGGGGGACTCCACGTTCGTCCACGGCTTCGAGGTGAAGGGCTATGATCCGGCCTATCCCCTGATTCTGGACCCCGGCCTGGAGTATTCGACCTTTTTGGGGGGAAGCAGTAGGGACGAGGGCTATGGAATCGCCCTGGACGCGGCGGGCAACGCCTATGTAACCGGGGGAACCTCGTCTTCCGATTTCCCCACCACCGTTGGGGCCTTCGATCGCAGTTATAATGGCGGTGAGGCGGATGTCTTTGTGGCCAAGCTCAATAGTGATGGGTCGGCGCTCCTTTATGCCACCTTTCTGGGAGGGAACGGTGTGTCGGAATGGGGCAGTGGAATTGCATTGGATGCGGCAGGCAATGCCTACATAACGGGAAGAACTTACTCTTCCGACTTTCCCACCACCGCCGGGGCCTTCGATACGAGTTACAATGGCGGCTATGACGCCTTCGTGGCCCGGCTCAGCCTGCCAGGAGCGGGGTGCAACCATTTTACTGCCCGTCCGACATTTGCTGCCACTTCCTCCCTGATGCCAAAGAAACTGCCCACCCCTCTCAAAAACTTTAATAGCGCGAATAAGCGTTGGGATTTGAGTTTGTCCTTGATCCCCCAATGGCATAAACCCTACCGCCCGGCCCCTTTTGATAGGTAAACGTCGCCCGCCCCAAAGCTAGCCTCCCCGCAGCGGCCTGATGGGCCTTCTTATGAGCGCGCACTTTGGCGTCACGTCTCCGCAGTTCCTCGACGGGTCTCGTTTCTTTCTCCGACAGCTTGCTAGGGGTTTGCAAAAGTTCTTCTTCACTAGTCCCTAATCCCTAGTCCCTAATCCCTAATCCCTAATCCCTAATCCCTAATCCCTAATCCCTAATCCCTAATCCCTAACTTGACCGCTTCCTCAGCCAAACTCTTTACAGCCACAGATCCACCAATCCGACCACGATATTCCAAGCAAGGATGCTCGTCTATGCTGATCTC
>JACQUA010000281.1 GCA_016210565.1 Chloroflexota bacterium | reverse complement strand
CCCCAGAGCCATTATCGAGTTCTTAAACTATCTCCAAAATAGACTTAATTCTATTAATGACCTAGATCTTAAATCACCTCATGGCTTTTTATGGATTCAAAGACCGCAGGATTCCCAAGACCCATCTCATTGACGACGTGGTTGGGAAAGCGAGGATGGGATAGCAAGCCCTGCTTTCTCCAGTCAGCGCGCTGACTCGATATCCCAAAGAGGCATTTACCCTCGGATCATCTCGATCGGTTCGAAAAGGGGCGGTTAGAAACGTATCGATCAATGGTCCTCAATCAATTCGCGAAAGGACCCAAAGGCCATGCGGAAGCGGTGTTGCTCCAATACGGCCTTTGCCTGATCGGCTTGCTCCATAGAAATTGTGCCAGCGTGAATCGCGAGCACGAACACCTCTGCTGTGGTTACCAGCCGTCCTTGCCCAAGTCGGGCATTTACTTCCCGGCGGATTATTCCATCCTGTTTCACTCCAGCGTCTCCCCGAGAAACCATGCGACGACGGGAAGCCAGCGGAGCGGCTTGGGCAACGGTGGTTGGGGTGGCATAGAGTCCAGCGTCAACAAGAGGGGCACCGTCTTCGGGTGCTCTGCTGCGGCTGCCGCCAGGGCCCGCACTTCGCGCTCCTGCGAGGGCAAATCGTGCACCTCGAGGCACACCTGCACAAGCAATGGGGGCGAGCCGGGTGCGGTGGCCAGGAAATCAACCTCGAACCCTTCGTTCGTGCGGGCGTAGGCGGTTTCGTACCCACGTCGCTCCAGTTCCAGAAACACTGCCGTCTCGAGCGCGTGGCCGAGATTCGAGCGCGCCGTTCGCTCATAGAGCGGGATGAGTCCGGGGTCCACGGGGTAGGCTTTCCGAGGGTTGACCATTCGCTGCCGTTCCGAGGCCGTGTGCATGGAGACAGTCCGGATCAAAAACGCGTCTTCCAGGTGCCCGAGGTAGGCATGAAGGGTATCCTTGCCCACGGGGATGCCTTGGGATCTAAGGGCGTCATAGCACTTCTGGACACTGAACAGCATCGCCGGGTTGGCCAAAAGATGACGTTGCATCCAGCGCAGTGCCAGTGGATTGGATACGGCGTGACGCTCGATCACATCTCGTAGAATCACCACATCGACATAGGAGCGCAGAAGCGCGGCTTGATCGCGCTCCTCGACACCCAGGGTTTCGGGGAACCCTCCCTGGGTGAGGTACATCCGCAACCGGCCTTCGAGATCGGATCGCACAGCCTTCGGCAAATGGTTCCACGGTGCATCAGGTTCGACTCCGAGGTGGCGGAGCACCTCGTGAAAGCTGAAGGGATGGATCAGCACCTCCAGGGCTCGTCCCCGCATACTGGTGGCAACTTCACGGCTCAGCATGCGGGCCGAGGAACCTGACAGAAACAAATCCACGCGTTCGGTGTCCACCAGCCGTCGGGCAAAGGCCTCCCATCCAGGGACTAACTGAACCTCGTCGAGGAAGAACGTGACTGTCCGCGTATCGCGAATGCCTGGCTGCGAACGGAAGTACTCCTCGACCAGCCACGACAGGTCAGCGGTCTGCAGACCCACCAAACGGTCGTCTTCAAAGCTGAGGAGGAGAAGTGCCTCGCGTGGCGTACCCGCCGCGAGGCGATCTGCAAGACATTGCCACAGAAACGTGGTCTTGCCGCTCCGCCGCACCCCAATAACCGCCATGGCTTTGCCGGATACCGCCGGCAGACGCACGTCCCGACGCGTCAGGGGAGGGGGCGGACTGAAAAGTCCGTCGGCCATCTTCTGTCGGAGCACTTCACGCATATTCATCCCTCTCCGAAGGACAATATATCACAATATCATCCTTATGAAAAGGATAAATTGGCTTCGCCGTCCTCGCCTCGGGCCTCGTCATGCCGGTTCTCCCGCCCGCGCCAGCAGCCCAGCGAAGTCGTAGTTCACACTCGTCACCCCAAAGTCCGGCTCGCGCTGGAAGGGGCGACGCAGGTAGTGGACGCGGTGCCTGCCATCCTCGCGGAGCTCGACGATGGCCAGGATGAAATCCTCGGGCTTATTGAGGGAGTATAGGATCTCGTTCTTCGTCTGGGTGTTCGTGGCCGCGCCGGCTACGCGCCCCTTTACCTCGATGAAGCGCAGCTTTCCCGTGCCGGGGACGCAGCTCTCGATGTCGTAGCCGAGCTTCTCGGTCTCGCGGTCCACCGGCTCGAAGCCGAGGCGGGGGTCGATCTCCATCACGATCGCGCGCGCCGGCGCGGGTGAGGCTCGCGTCCTGGATCGAATGTTCCAGGTAGAAGAGCACGCGCGGCGGGTGCCCGGATCGCGCTCGTCTATCAGCACCGTGCCCCGGCGCAGCAGGTCGCGGTGCCGCTCGAGCGTGAGGTCGATGACGGCGTCGAGGCGTCGATGCGGTAAGTTATTAGGCCACTTTCTGTCTTAAAATTGATTCTTGGGTAAGAACCCCCTTTGCGCCCATGAAGGACCTTTGGATCCCCCTGAGCGTAGCTAGTATGGTCGGATGCGGCAAGGCCCGTTGCTACCCTCCAGATACGCGGGTGGACAAAAGGGTCCGATGCTGTGGCATAGCAAATGGGTTGCCCATTCGCATAGCGATTCGGAAGATAGTCACGGATCTCCCCGTGAAGGGCCCGGCGCTGCCTGGGCAGCATCCCTTCCGAGGTATTGCCCAGGGAGTCCCCGATGGCCAGCCCCAGCATCATGCCTTCGACGCGGCCAAAATCGAGATCGGCCGGCATTGGGGGCGGGGAGAGATCGAAGATCGAACCGTGTCTCAGGTCGATCTCGCGCGTCTCAAACAGATGATTCAGGGTTCGAGCTCCTTGTGCGTCGCGCGGACGGGCGTTGCATCCGTGTGCGAGAGGATTCTGTCCCGGCATGTTCCATGTCCTTCAACCGAAAAGCGCTCAGGTGGACCACCCGCCCATCCGCCACCAGGGCCCCGCCCGTCAGGTTGGCTCCCGTCAAGCGAATGTCTTCGCCCTCTCCGATGGCGGGAAACCGCTGCGCTTCAGCCTGGGCGACCGCCAAGAGCAGTTCCTCGGCAGCAGAGCGAGATGGGACGAGGGGCTTTTTCATCTGCCGTCAAAATCGGGGACACCATACTCAATTCCCTTTCTTCTTTCCGCTTTCGGCTTCGCGGATGTGGGTGAACGACGCTGGCGAGCGTTCATTAACTGGGCTTCCCATGTTACCCCGTCGGATCAAGCCGAAGGCCGCTACGCGCATGATCCGTGCAACGGCTAGATTCTCTGCAAACGACTGGAGCATATCGAGAATTCGAGAATTGAGTATGGTGTCCCAGAATTCCCAGCGTAAAGCCCTCGACCCGGATTACGACACATTGCTATCTATAGGGCGACCCCAGAAGTCTAACAAGAATTGAGTATGGCGTCCCCGAAATTCCAGTATTATAACGAGGTAGAAAATATCCTAAAACCACGAGACCGCAATCATTTTTCAATTGCTTTTGTCAATTCTCTCGTAATTCCAACCCGTTTTTCAAAAAGGACATCCCAAGCATCCAGGCAGCGACAGACAATGTCTGGTCGATTCTTCTGCACTTGGTCGTATAGCCGTAGTAACAGCGGCGATATATTCCTTATCACATCGCGCATCTGTGTTCGAACATTTTTCGATGTTGTTAGCAATGTTGCCGTGTGTGCGTCACACATCTCTAGAATAATCTCGTAGTGTACTTGTTTAGCGTCCAAAATTAGGGGCTTGACAAATGCATCAAGTGGGTGTACAACGAGCACATCATGACAGATAACTTTCAGCCCATAGTACAGGTGAGACCAGCTATACCGGAT
>JACQUA010000289.1 GCA_016210565.1 Chloroflexota bacterium | reverse complement strand
GCTCAGGGTGACAGCTGAGCGTAGGCGAAGAATCCTTGGGGGTGGAGCGCCATGCAAGAGACCCTTCGACAGGCTCAGGGTGACAGCTGAGCGTAGGCGAAGAATCCTTGGGGGTGGAGCGCCATGCAAGAGACCCTTCGACAGGCTCAGGGTGACAGCTGAGCGTAGGCGAAGAATCCTTCGGGGTGGAGCGCCATGCAAAAGACCCTTCGACAGGCTCAGGGTGACAGCTTGGGCCAACGGCGGGGACGCCTGATCTCTCAGGGAATGCAAAGCAGGCGCTGCCTATGCTACAATTCGGCAACTTCGGTTTGAAGCTAAGTACCCAGGCGTGGGGAAATCAGTATTATCCCGGAGGAGATAGCGTTCATGAATGTCCCATCCCAGGTTCTCAATCCACCGTGCCGGACGCTGCTCGGGGCCGGCCCCAGCAATATTCACCCGCGGGTGCAGATGGCCATGGCGGCGCCCCTCGTCGGCCACCTAGACCCCTACTTCCAGACCATCATGGATGACACCATGGCGCTTCTGCGGCACCTCTTCCGGACGGAGAACAAGCTGACCTTTCCCATCTCGGGCACCGGATCGGCAGGCATGGAAGCCTCCTTCGATAATTTCCTGGAGCCGGGAGATGTGGCTGTCATCGGAGTCAACGGCGTCTTCGGGGAAAGGATGGTGGATAACGCCCAGCGGACCGGGGCGACGGTTGTTCCGGTAGCGGCCGAATGGGGCGATATTATCGAACCGGCGGCGGTGGAGGCCGCGCTGAAGGCCCATAAGAAGGTGAAACTCCTGGCCCTGGTGCACGCCGAGACCTCTACCGGCATTCTTCAGCCACTGGGTGACATGTCGAAGCTGGCAAAGGAGTACGAGTGTCTGCTGCTGGTAGATACCGTAACCTCGCTGGCGGGACACGAAGTTGCGGTAGATGACTGGGGGATCGACATCTGCTACGCCGGCACGCAGAAGTGCCTGAGTTGTCCTCCGGGGCTGGCGCCTTTCACCGCCAACGAAAAGGCCCTGGCCGTGAGCCAGAAACGGAGCCACAAAGCCCACAGTTGGTACCTGGACCTCTCCCTGCTTTCAAGCTATTGGGCGACTGGAAGGGTTTATCACCATACTGCTCCGGTAACCATGGTCTATGCCCTCCATGAGGCGCTGGCCCTGATTGCGGCGGAGGGCCTGGAGGCGCGGGTCAAGCGCCATCTGCGGCATGGCGCCGCCCTGCAGTCCGGACTCAAGGCGATGGGTCTGGTGTTGCACGCCCGGGAGGAATACCGGGCCAGTTCTCTCACCTCGGTGCGGATTCCTCCGGGAGTCGATGGCGGCAGGGTGATACAGAGGCTACTGAAGGAGTTCAACATTGAAATCAGCGGCGGGCTGGGACCCCTGCGCGGGAAGATCTGGCGCGTCGGGCTGATGGGGCATTCCTCGACGGGGGAGAACGTTATCCTGCTCCTGAATGCCCTGGAAAAGCTGTTGCTGGAGGAAGGCTATGTTGTGGAGCGAGGGGTGGGTGTAACCGCCGCCATCAGATCGCTCAATGCCTGAGCCCGACCCGGGCACCAGCCGGAACCAATAAGCGTTAGTAATCTAAACCACGAATAAACACGAATAGACGCGAATAGACGCGAATAGTCTTTCCTGTTCCAGTCTCAGCCCCTAGCAATCCATTTCGTGTTCATTAGTGTTTATTCGTGGTTTCATCTTTCTTTCCATTTCTGGCACGATTCGATTGTTAACGGACTGAGGAAAATAGATGAAGATCAAAGCAGCCAACGGATTTGCGCGGATCCTCAAGGCCGAAGGTGTCCCCTGGGTATCCACCTTCCCGGTTTGCAGCGTCAACAACGGGCTGGGACAGGAAGGCATACCCCTGATAATGATGCGGGATGAGAGGTATGCGGTGGCCGTCGCCGACGCCTTTTCCCGCGTCACAGGTGGGAAGAAGACCGGCGTCTGCACCGTCATGGGCGGGATCAACGCGGCCGGCATCCAGATGGCCTATGGCGCCATCGCCCAGGCCTTTGAAGACAGCTCACCCCTCCTTGTTGTCACCGACAGCGTGCCGGAGGGCATCACCGGCAACACCCATTACGACATTACCGCCGGCTTCAGGGGCGTCACCAAGTGGATCGGGAACATCGACCTGCCCCAGCGCGTGCCCGAGTTCATGCGCCGGGCCTTCACCTACCTGCGCACGGGACGGCCCGGGCCAGTGCTTATCACCATGCCGCGAGGGGGGATGGGTGAGTACGACGAGGAGCAATACCCTTACACGCCGGTCAAAGGCTGGAAGTGGGCGCCCGACCCGGACGACGTTAAGGCCGCTGTTAAGGCCCTTCTGTCGGCGAAAAAACCGATGCTTTACGTGGGAGAGGGCGTATTTTACGCCGGCGCCACCGGCGAACTGCTCGAGTTCGCCGAGCTGGCGCAGGCGCCGGTCCTGACCACGCTGAAGGGCAAGAGCGCCTTCCCCGAGAACCATCCGCTGTCCGTGGGTGTGCGGGGGGAGCTGGCGGAGCACTTCCTGCAGAATTGCGACCTGCTGTTCGCCATCGGCTCCAGTCTTTCCCCCGACCGGTTCAGCCACGCTATCCCGAATGCGAGGAACAAGACCATCGTCCAGTGTACGGTGAACGAGCTGGATGTTAACAAGAGCTACAAGGTCGACCACGCCGTCATCGGCGATGCCGGGTTCTCCCTGAAGGCCCTCATCAACGAGTTGTCCCGGCAGACGGGCGGCGGCGCCCGGAAGAACCAGAAGGTCCTCGATGAGATCAAGGCGGCCAGGCAGGAATTCCGGGCGAAGTACCGCCCCTTGCTGGAGTCCGGCGACAAGCCTCTCAACCCATACCGGGTCTACGGCGACCTGATGAAGGTCATCGATCTTGGCAACTCTTTCATTACCCCCGATTCCGGCAACACCCGCGATCAGATCAGCACGGTGTACGAGGCGGTCATCCCCCACGGCTTCCTGGGCTGGGGCAATGTCTCCACCCTGGGATTCGGTCTGGCCGGGGCGGCGGCCGCCAGGCTGGCCTACCCGGAGCGGCAGTGCGTGAACATCGTTGGCGATGCGGGCATAGGCTATATGCTCGGCAACTTCGAGCCGCTGGTGCGCTACCAGATCGGGGTCACCACGATCTTTATCAACAACGGCGGTTTCGGGGGGTACGGGCCGGGGTTCTGGGGACCGGGGCATGACCCGTACACGTGCGACGTGCTGGACCACTCCGTTTGCGACTACTCGGGGGCGGTCAGGAACATGGGTTACTACGCCGAGGATGTCAGGGAGCCATCGGAGATCATACCGGCGCTGAAGCGGGCCTTCGACGAGAACGCCCGCAACCGGCCGGCCTTCCTGGAGTTCATCTGTTGCCAGCATCCTGTCTATGGCCGTTGGGTCCCCCGGGAAGTGGAGCCTTCCTGAAGCGGTAGAACGGGCATCTTGCCCGTTCCCATCCCGTTCACTTGCCTGTTCATGCACTGTAGTGCACAGCTCTAGCTCTGCGGGTGGGGCCGTGACGAAATCTCAAGTGAAGAGACGGGCAGAACTCGTTTTGGCATTTGACCAGGGGGATTTTGATATTGCTCCGAAAATACCGGGGTGGTCCAGGCCTCCGTGCCTGTGTTGTGGACGCACGCACACAGGCAGGGACGCCTGTGCCACCCCCGGACCTTTGCGCAAGACCGTCAACGGAGTAGGAAAATGGCTAATATCGCTAAACTTCCTCAGTATCAGTGGACCGACAATCCCCGGGAGGTCGAGTATCATCTCCCAGATGGCTGGGATGTCAATATCTACAGCATAGCCGGCGCCAATAGACGCGCCATGACCCCGGAGGAGATCGGGGCGGCCATCGCTTCACCCATCGGTTCACCCCGCCTGAGAGAGCTTGCCGCGGGCAAGAAGAAGGTGGTTATCATCTTCGATGACATGACCCGCAGCACCCAGGTTTCCCGGTTAGTGCCCTTTGTCCTGGAAGAACTGGCGGCAGGCGGGATTGCTGACGAGCAAATAGAATTCGTCTGCGGTGGTGGGGGGCACCAACCCTGGGACCGCCGGCTTCTCGCGAAAAAACTGGGAGATGATATCATCGCGCGGTTCCCGGTCTTTGCCCACGTATCCTTCATGAACTGCACGCCGCTGGGAAGAACGAAGTACGGAAGCAAGGTTGAAGTAAACTCCGAGGTGATGTCCTGCGACCTGAAAATCACGATCGGCGGCCTCTTCACCCACACCGCCAACGGATTCAGCGGCGGCGGCAAAACGGTCATGCCCGGAGTGTCCTCCTACGAAGCTATCGTGGAGCATCACTCGGTAACTCACCAGGCCTTCCGGGAACAGAGAAAGAATGCCGGTTTCAAGGGCAACCGGGGCCTCGCCGAAGGCAATCCCATCACCCTGGACTGCATCGAGCACGCCAAGATGGCTGGCATCGACTTCATCATCAACGCCATGCAAAACATCTGGGGCGAGCCCGTCGCCGTCTTCGCCGGCGCCCTGGAGCCCGCCTACTGGGCCGGCGTGAAGGAGGCAAAGGAACATTACCGCGTCAACTGCCCCGACGACAACGATATTGTCATTACCAATGGCTTCACCCATGCCAGCGAGCCTACCGCCGCCCTGGTTGACAGCCTGCCCCACGTCAGGCTGGGCGGGGGCGACGCCGTCCTCGTTGCCAATCCCGAGATGGGACATTGCGTCCACTTCATGAGCGGAGCCTTCGGCAAGACCATCGGCGGCAAGCTCCAGCACCGGATCGGCATACCAACCAATGTCAATCACGTTATCTGGTACTCCGAGTTCACCGAGCGGCGAAGCATTTACATGTTCCCGGAGAAGGACTGGCCCAGGATACATCTCATGACAGACTGGACCGACGTGGTGATGGCCCTGCGGCGGTGGCATCCGGACCGGGCCAAGGTGGCCGTGTTCACCGACGGCGTCATGCAGATCTCCATGCCGCCGGGATAGACGGACTTGTTCTTCGGTCCTCGTCCTACGGGGTTCGTGGAAGCGGGTGACAGCAGTGACTCGATCGGGCAAGATTCAACTGCCGGCAAATGCCCGGCCGTATGATTTGACTATCTCCGGATCGACGTGTTGCGCGCCTGCACGACCTTCTTTGCCTCCAGCCGAACGGGCGTCTCCAGAAGGTCTTTCTTCTTGTCTTTAGCCCACTGCCCCTGGGCCACTCCGGGCATGCTATTTCCCGGTTGAGTCCAGGACGACCACCTCATCTCCCTCGACGGTAAGGGTAGTCCCCATGTCCTTGCACCAGGGCTCAATGTAGTGGAAGACTTCCTCGAATCTCGGATCGTCCCGGGACAGCAATTCAGGCTCCGACTTCTGATTGGTGTAGCCGGGCAGGAATGATACCTTCTGTAGACCAGCCTTGCCGACGACGCATCTGGCCATCATCGTGTACCGCCTGATCTTAGGTCCCGGGTTTCGTTCCCATCCCGTTTCGCCCTTTCCCAGCCACTGGCGGTACTCGCCGGGAACGGTCGTGGCGCGCACCCCTCCCGGTGGCGGCTTCAGGTGGAAGGATAGCTCCTGAGCAAAACTACCAAGGCAGTAGAAGATGGGCCGTCCCCTGTACATCTCTATGCCCTCAATTATGTGGCCGTGATGTCCGAAGACGAGGTCAGCTCCGGATTCGATGGCCCGGCGCCCCACCGCCGGTTGGTACATCGAGAGCACTTCAGGTAGATAATCCTGCCCCCAGTGGATGGAAACGACAATCACGTCCACCTGATTTCGCAGCTTGCGGATGTCATCCTCCATAGCCCGGACGTCGTCTTCCCTAGCGATGGTTATTACCCTGGGGGGTGTTCCCGGCTGGTATCCCTGGGCCTGGTAATAGGTGGAGACTCGAAGAGGCGCGCAACCGGGTTTCCCTTCCCGCGCCTCGTACTCCACAGGCAGGATGGAGTTGTAGGCCAGGAATCCGACCTTTATCCCCTTTCGTTCCATTATCGCCGGTGTTCTCGCTTCGGCAATGTCTTTTCCGGCGCCGATCACCTGCATACCGTTCTTCCGGAGAACACCTATGGAATCAAGCAGCGCATCGGGGCCGTAGTCAAAGCAGCGATTGGTGGCGTGAGACACTACATTGAATCCGGCTAAAGCCAGCGCCCTGGCGTTTTCGGGGTCAGACCTCGACGCCCAGGTGTTATGGTCCCGGTATTGGAGGCAACCCCTGGTCGAAAAGATCTTCTCCAACTGGCATAGGGCAATGTCGGCTTCTTTGACCTTCTGATGGACCAGGCCGAAAAGGGATTCCATGGGTTCTCCATGCTCCACCCTCTTCGGCCCAACATTTCCCACCACCTGAATGACAATCGAGTCTCCTGAAGATGTCTGACCGTTCAATGTTGCTCCTTCGAATCTATCGAGAAGATGTCAGAGACGGCATGAGCCCGTCCAGTTCCTCGAGGGTCCAGCACCCCTCCCTGTCGATGGACTTTATCTCGGTTGGCTTGCTGTAAAGCCCGATGTGCCCGCCGACCACGCGAAAATCGCAGCCGTTAACGCCGGCGGCGGCGTCCGTGCAGAGCCACACCACCAGGGGCGCAACGTCGCCAGCGTCTGGCGTTTCGCCGCCCGGGGGGGCTGGCGCTTCCAGTCCTGCCTCAATTATCTGGCGTCTGAGCTCGTGCTCCAGGTCCGGCTGTTGCGTCATCCTGGTAGCGGCGGTGGGGCGGATCGCGTTGCAGGTGATGCCCCGCCCGCCGAGGGCTATCGCCATCGCCCTGGTGAAACCGATGATCCCCTCCTTCGAGCTGGAGTAGCTCACGCGGATGGCGGCGCTCCAGACGCCGATGCCGGCGATGGACGCGGTGTTGATGATGCGGCCGCTTTTCTGCCGCCACATCAGGGCGGCGGCCGGCCGGGTGCAGTTGAAAACGCCGTAGAGGTTAACTTTGAGAACGGCGTCCCACTCCTCTGCGGTCATCTCGAAGAAAAGACGCGGACGCTGGATGCCGGCGACATTTACCAGGATGTCGATTTTCCCGAAGCTATCGGTGGCTGCCTTGATAATGCTGGCGCCGCCCTCGGTTGTGGCCACGCTGTCATAGCTGGCCACCGCCGTTCCTCCCTTCTTCCGGATCTCGGCCACGACCTCGTCCGCCGGCGACTTCGAAGCGCCGCTGCCATCGAGGGCGCATCCCAGGTCATTGACCACTACCCCGGCGCCCTCTTGAGCCATGGCCAGGGCTATCGCCCGGCCCATGCCCCTGCCGGCGCCGGTAACCACAGCCGCCCTGCCCTTTAATCTATCACCCATGAGCGGTCTCCCCTTTCACGTCCCAGGCGGGACAAGCAAAAATTCCAGGTTCCAGGCTGTGCTTCCTGCTAAAGCCAGCCTCGCAGTTGACCGGCCACAGCCGCAGGCTTGCGGTCATTAACCTCAGATGTCTGGACATTGAGCGTGGGCGATGCTGATAATTAATGTTGCAGTTTTGTTCTGCCACGCACTAAGACTTCGCCACAAAAAGCCTGGCAGCGCCTTACCAGACAGGGAAACCCCGTTCATCGTTAGATGGCGGTGCACCATTTCGGGGCCGTTCCCCGGGCCCCAATGTCCAGACATCTGAACCTTATTGGGGCGGCATTGCCGAAAACCGGTGGCGCAGGCGTCCCCGCCTGGGAGCAGCGAACTACTTCTTTGCGGTTGTCGGCCCGGGTTTGGCCGGGTTCGTCAGACCGGCGGTTAGCTTCTCCGGTACGAGCTTGTCCAGTTCATCCAGGGTCCAGCGTCCGTCCTTGTCGATGCATTTTACCTCAGCAGGCTTACTGTAGAGACCGATATGCCCGCCGGCCACACGAAAGTCGCAGCCGTTTACGTTGGCGGCGGCATCGGTGCAGAGCCACACCACCAGGGGAACGACGTCCTCCGGGTGCTGCGCCCCGTGTCTGAGGTCGCTGGGGCGCGGCGGCGCTTCCACGCCGGCGGCAAGCATCATGCGTCTCAATTCCTCCTCCTCTTTCGGTTGCACTGTGAACCTGGTCGAGGCGCCGGGACGGATCGCGTTGCAGGTGACGCCCCGACCGCCCAATGCTATGGCCAGGGCCCTGGTGAATCCCGCGACGCCTTCCTTGGCCGCGGCATAACTGGTGTAAATGGCGCCATTCCAGGTGCCCAACCCGGCGGGGGATGCCGTGTTGATGATGCGCCCGCTCCGCTGCTGCCACATCAAAGTAGCGGCTGGCCTCGTGCAATTGAAGATACCATAGAGATTGACCTTGATAACGGCGTCCCAGTCTTCGGGCGTCATGTCAAAGATCAACTGGCGCCTGACGATGCCGGCAATGTTGAGCAGGATGTCGATTTTGCCGAAGTTGTCGGTGGCCGCCTTGATAATATTCTTCCCTCCCTCGGCGGTAGCCACAGTATCGTAGTTGGGTACTGCGGCGCCTCCCTGCTTCTTGATCTCGGCCACAACATCATCCGCCGGCGCGGTTGAACCCCGGTGCCGTCGAGCGCAACTCCGAGATCGTTGACCACCACCCTGGCGCCCTCCCCGGCAAGGGCCACAGCTAATCCCCGGCCGACGCCTCTGCCGGCGCCGGTGACTACAGCCACCTTCCCCTTTAGTCTATCACCCATGGGTGCTCTCCTCTTTCAGGTCCCGGGCGGGACAAGTCGTAAATCCCAGATTCCAAACGAGAGTGATAAGCCTCGTCGATGTTGCGCAGGACTCAGTTCTGAAGGCTCGGACAAGTAGCTATCCCCGACCCGGGGTACGCATGGGATGCCTTTACGCCCACGGCGGTTCTGCGGCGGCGTTTCTACCCGCGATTCGCCCGTAAGCAAGGGCCTCGCTGACATTGCCTCCCCCGGGATAGAACCGCCCCCAGATGGATCCGAGTTCGCCGGCGCTGTATAGCCTCCTGATGGGTTGGCCCTTCACGTTCAGCACCTGGGCCCTGGCGTTGCGTTTGGGTCCACCCTGGGTATTCATGAACGCCGGCCACAGGGTCATGGCGTAGAACGGCGGCCGCGCCACAGGTACCAGGCTGTCGGGAGAGCGCTGGAAATCGGGGTCGTAAGCCCCGACGCAGGCCAAATTGTATCGCGAAACGGTCTCTTGAAGGGTCCTGCTATCAAGACCGAGCTTCCGGGCCAGTTCGGCCATGGTGCCGGCCCGGAGAATCCAGCCCCGTTCGACCTCGGCCAGGTTGTCATCGCTCCACCGGTAGAAGTCTCCAACCCTGCCTTTGCCCGGCAGCGATACCGGGCCGGCCCTGCGGGTGTCATCGTCGAAAACGAAGTACGTTGGAATGCGGGGTCTGGCCAGTATATTGATGTCTATGGCGGACACCTGGGACCAGATGGTATGGACATCGGTGCCGGCTTCATCCATGAAGCGTTTGCCATGCTGGTCCACGTATATGAAGCCGGGGTTCATCAGTACCTGATGGGTAAAGGCGGTCTCGTATTCGGGCACCTTGTATCCGAAGGTTGACGCGGTGGCGTTCATGTGCCAGAGGTCGGCTCCGACGCCCATGGCCATCATGATGCCGTCACCGGTGTTTGCCTCGGTGCCCCTCGGGTAGAAGCGCGTCCCCAGGTAGGTGAGATGCATTCCGGGGTTGTTCTCAAAGCCGCCGCAGGTCAGCACCACTGCCCGTCTGGCCATAGCCCTGATCTTGCCGGCGGGACCTTCGGCTTCCACGCCGATGACTTCCCCCTCTTTGCCGGTTATCAAGGTCTCGGCCCGGTGGTTCACCAGCACCTCGATCCCTTTCCTGGCCGCCACCGAGGAAAGGACGCTCCACAGGTTGGAACCGCCAAACTCGGTCATGCCGCTCTTCGCTACGAAAAGCCTGGGCCCCACGCCTTCGGCCCCCGGCACCAGGGGAAAGGAACTCCCCTCCTGGCCCTGGGGGAATTTCCTGCTTCGCTCTTCCTGCGTTCTGGGCAATAGCTCCGCCCCGAATTGCCGCACCCAGTCAACGTTCCGCGAGGACTCTTCCACGAATTCAACAAGGACTTCCTTTTCGGTAGTCCCTTCGCAGAGGAGATAATAGTGTTCGATGGCTTTTGACTTGTCGAGGAGAGTGCGGATACTTCCCCCCGCATACTGGGTGTTGCCGCCGCCCTGGGCTGTCTTCTCCAGAACGAGCACTCTGGCCCCCAGGTCGTGAGCCGTGATCGCCGCACTGGCGCCGGCCCCGCCGAATCCAACGATGACTACGTCGGCCTCTTTTTCCCACGTCATAGGGTCACTCCCCCGGGAAACCCGCGGCCCGTTCTTTTCTGCGAAGTCGATCCGGTTTTGCCGCTCTGCGGAAAGAAGTTCAAGGCTGACCTCCAGCGGGCCCCCTCTTCAGGGAGCCACTCTATTAATAACAAAGTCATCAAATAATGATGAATAGTCTCACACAAAGACACAAAGCACACAAAGGGAATCTGTGTGGCGGACGCGCTGACGCCAAATCGCACGTTGCCGCCTCGCGTACTTTGTGTCTCCGTGTTCTTTGTGTGAAAACGTGTGCCTTCTCGATAGCAGGGCGATGCGGCATTCATACTGCGTTCGTATTAATACGAACGCAATAAATAACGCCGCCTGGCCGAAACCGTAGCGGCTTGATTCGTCAAGCCTTACCCTGGGTTTGAAATCAAACCACAACGGGGTCGGATCTGCGCCATCATGCTGCAAGTCTTATTGCGTTTGCATTAGTACGGACGCAACAATAAAGACTGCGCCGGCCCGCTAATGTGAAAGGGCCTCACACAAAGATACGGAGACCCAAAGACTCCCAGGCGCAGTAGTGATTCGTGCCGGGGCGTCCGCCACACAGTTTTCTTTGTGCCCTCTGTGCCTTTGTGTGAGACTATGCGTCACGATTTAGTGCGTTTGTATTATTGTGGTCGGAGGTGACCGGGGCGGTCCTGGCGGAGGACCGCCGCGACCATTCGTCGATGATTTGCGGGACCACGTCAAACATGTCGCCCACGATGCCATGGTGAGCCACATTGAAGATAGGGGCCAGGGGGTCTTTGTTGATGGCTATGACGGTGGAGGAACCACTCATTCCGGCTATATGCTGGGCAGCCCCGGAAATGCCGCAGGCGATGTATATTCTTGGTCTTACCGTGCTGCCCGAAAGTCCCACCAGGTGGTCCGAGGACAGCCAGCCCATATCCACCACCGGCCGCGAACAGGCCAGGGCGGCCCCCAGCACCTTGGCCAGTTCCTGGAAAAGGCGTAGCTTGTCAGGCGAGCCCATGCCGCGACCTACCGCGACCAGCATATCGGACCGGGCTATGGTCGACTCCCCGGATATGTTTCCGACCACTTCCCGGACTCTTGTCCTCAAGCTCCGTCTCTCCCCAGGATAGGGTATACGGACCACATCCGCCTGGCAAGCCCGGATAGCTTTGGCAGAAAAGGCCGTTAGTGGTGCGCTGACCATCAAAGGCAGGTCGCATTCTTCCCTCGCCCGGAGCGTCCCCCCGCAGAGGGGGCGCTCCACCGCGACTTTGCCGTGGTTACGCAGTTCTATGCCCAGGCAGTTGCTTACCAGAGGCATCTCCAATTGCATGGCAAGGGCTGGCCCCAGTTCCATCCCCAGGTAGGTGTACCCCATAAGAAATAGCCTCGGCGCTATCTTCCGGGCCGCTGCCGCCAGTATCTCGCCGAATACCTCTGCGTTATAGACGCCCAAATCAGGGTCATCTACGTAGTACAGCCTGTCAGCTTTGTCTGCGAGGCGGTCTATTGCGCCTTGTAGCTGGCGTCCCACGACGACTACGCTCAGCCTGTCCCCCAGGGCGTCAGCCAGCTCACGCCCCTTACCCAGCAATTCCAGGGTGATACTGTCCAGCTCTCCCGCGGTATGTTCCGCCAGGACCAGGACTTCTCCGTTCATATTCGTCTACCGGGCCCCCTCTATTATTTCCGCCACTCTCCGCGCCACCTCACCTGGCGCCCCCGCCAGCATCTCAATCGCGTGGGTGCGCCGGGGTGTGAAGACATCGACTATGGAAGGCCCCTGCTTTCCCGCCGGACCCTGCTGGCCCGGCCCCGGCTCACGGACAGCGACGCATTCGATCGGCCTTCTTCTGGCCTGCACCAGTTTGGCAAAGGGGACATGGCTCAAGCGCCGGGTCCCCGTTTGGGTGCACAACAGGGCAGGTAACCCGATCTCCAGTACCTGGTTCCTCCCCCCGCCCAACTCCTTGGTAACCACGATAGTCCGTTCCGGCCCGAGCGCCATGCTGGTAGCCCCGAAAACGAAGGGGATGCCCAGTCTACTCCCCAGAGCTATCGCTACCTGCGAGCTCATGTTGTCCCAGGATTCCATGCCGGCGAGGATGAGATCGAACTCGAGACCGCGAACCACGTGCGCCAGGAAGAACGATGTCCTATCCGGGTGGGAATTCTTGCCATCTACTCTGATCACCCGGTCTGCCCCCTTGGCCAGGGCTGACCGCAGCACCTCCTCGCTCTGAACCGGTCCCACACTCACGGCGGTCACCTGGCCCCCGTGCTTGCCCCTCAGCGCCAGCGCCTCCTCCAGGGCATACTCATCCGGCTCGTTAGCGATGAGCGAGGGAGTCCGGTATTCAATTCCGTCGCCGGATCCTGCGACTTTTGCTCCCAGCACGATGCCGGGAACGGCCTTAATACAGACGACTATTTTCAACGGCGGTGAGGGTCAATTCTTCTCCCCCTTTGAAAAAGGGGGATTAAATACTCAGTACCGCAGGCCACCGTGCCTGTGAACCCCCGACTTTGAGACGGTGACTTTTTGTCCCAATGCCATTTGTGGGGACCGAAACGGAAGCTTGCTATTCGTCGTTAACGGGACTAAGTTTGCCTTGTTCAAAATCCAGCCCTCATCCCGATGCACCGGGATGGTACCGGGTATCCGCAACGTTGCTTCGAGCAGTCAATCCCCTGGCATGCCTATGTCCCACATCTCAAGAGACGCTCTGTGTCCGGTGCCCATAAATGTGGGTAAAAATCAGCTTTCCAAAGGGGGAGGCGCAAGCAATTGTCGTCACATACTATTTGATGAGCGAACCAAATATTTCCCTCGCCAGGACTGCAATCTTCGCCTGCTCGTTCTGGAAATCCTCGCTTTCCGCGATCACGTATTTGAGAGCGGGATCCCGCATTTCGTCGGGAGGCAGGTGGTCGGTGGGCACATCCAATCTGGCCGACTGCAAAACGAGGTACTTGCCCAGGGTGACGCCCAATTCCTTGCCCATCCACCAGTTCACAAAGACCTTGGTCGCGTTGGGGTGGGGTGCACGGTTGAGCATGGACAGCGAGATTTGCCCTCCGGCCAGGGTGGCGCCTTCTTGCGGCACCACTTTGCCCACCGGCGCCCCGGCGCGAACAAACTCCTGGAGCTCATCCATCCGGCCGAATACGATCACCGGATACTTGCCCTGGGCCAGCCATTCGAATCCCAGCCTGGGGCTGTCGGTTATCACCGGCCGCTGCTCCGCCAGCTTTCTGAGGAAATCGGGCCCGAGCAGGGTGTGCATGATGGCCGTCGGTCTGGCATTCAAGACGGGGTGCATGAGGATGATCCTGTCCTTCCAGCGCGGGTCCAGCAGGTCCCTGTAGCCCTTTATCTCCCCGGGTTTCACCAGGTTGGTGTTGATGGCCAGCCTGTTTTCCGGCGACAGGATGTTGTTCAGGGTATAGGCCCTGTCATTATCGACCCAGGGAATGTCACCGCCGTACCAGACGTTCTTGTCCAGGACTTCGGGGAGGATGAGTAGTGGTTTTATCGGGTCCAGCGCCCCCGCTGGCTTGAGCTCTCCCATCTGCCTTGAGAGCGCTCCCATCTGAATGTCAGCCAGATACAGTCCTGCCTGGCGTTCCCGGAAGACCTTCGGGCTGGTCTGCGCCGCTGGTATCGGGGTCCAGTCTATCTCCAGTCCGAATTTGTCCTTGAACCATTTGCCGATCTGCACGCGGATGTCGCCGCCAGATGCCGTGTAGATGCTCAGATTACCTTCGCGCCTGGCCGCGGCCAGGGTCGCCTGCCAGTCCGCTTCCCACCCCTGAAGCTGGGTCGCCGCGGCGGTTGCGGGCGCTTTCGTTGGGGCAGCAGGCTCCGGCCCAAGAGCGCACGACAACATGATTAGAATAGAACAAACAAGTCCTATTAGAGTCACGCGCCCAATCTTTTTACTGTTCATCGATTACTACCTCCGAATTTCAACTATCGTCTATATGCGACGACATAAATCTGTGCGCCTGGATAGACGGAAATTTTAAATATTAATATCTTGAACTCTAAACAACCCCCGACTCGGATCGGGGGCAAATTACCGAAGCACAAAGGTTCAAGAGGTCCGGGTCATTTGAGTTTTGAATTTGCTCAGAAAATAGGCTGTCACCCTGAGCGAAGTCGAAGGGTCTTTCGTCCCGCGCCCCGCCCCGAAAGATTCTTCGACTACGCTCGCTGCGCTCGCTTCGCTCAGAATGACAT
>JACQUA010000291.1 GCA_016210565.1 Chloroflexota bacterium | reverse complement strand
CTCACGAACTGTCAACACATTTTCGGGCGGAAATGAACCATGCCAACATTCCGTGCACTTTCATCCGCTGGGGCAGCTTCAGTTGCAGCGCCTGCAGCAGAATCGCTTGTGGTTACGTAGGCTGGGCGATGCAGCGCTTGCGGATCGTCACCCCGCTTTTCGTCGGCATCACAACATCCACCACTTTGATCTGGGCAATCTCATCAAACACCTTTCGCGGCTCGTTGCCCAGTCCCGCCGCCTTGCACATCTGGGCCAGCGTCTTCCTCAGCACATAGCCTAGGAAGCAGACCAGGATGTGCGCCTCGACCCGCTCCTCTTTCTGGTGCCAGATCGGTCGAATCCCCAAGTCCCCCTTTTCGATTCGGAAAGCGGCCTCCGCCTCGGTCAGTTGAATGTAGCTGCGCCACAACTCCTCGATTTTGCCCTCGACGTTGGTGCGCAGCAGGTAGCAGCCCTCTTTCAAGGCTGCCCACTGCGCCGGCTTCGCTAGCTTCTCCCATCCTACGCTCGCCCCGCCATCCTCTCGGAGGCCCACCGCCACCTTGAACAGCCCCTTCGCTCGGCTGTTTTTGCTCAGGAGCGCCCCAATCCGCCGCTCCACCGTCGCCTGGCGTAGTCTCTTCTCGCCCGCGCAAGCCGCCTCAAGCTTCTTTAGCCCGGCCTCGATCCGCTCCTCAAACCGGGCCAGCATCGCCTTCTCTTTGCCACCCCGCGCCTCGCTGCGGCACAGGATGAACCACTCTTTACCATCCTCGGCCACGATCAGCTTCGCCGAGAGCCCTTCAGCAATCTCTTCCCAGCCTTCCTTGCTCGACAGTTCCTCCTCGAACTGCCGAAGCTGGCCCCGCGGCGTGCCCACGATGTAACGCCGCCCCTCTGAGCGCAGCAACGCGAGGGTCTTCGCCGAGATCATCCCCCGATCCATCACCCAGATGCGGTTCGCCTTCCCATACTGCCGCTCGATCTTCTCCACGATCTCCTGCACCGTGCTGACGTCGGCCCGGTTCCCCGCGAAAACCTCGTAGCCCAGCGGCATCCCTTCTCGACTAACCACCAGCCCAATGCATACCTGCTTGCAGTCCGACCGCTTGTCCCGCGAGTAACCGAAGCGGGCCTTCTCGTTGTCTTCGCATGCCCCCTCGAAATAGGTGGAGGTGATGTCGTACAACAGCAGTTCGTACTCCAACCCGAACAGCTCGCCCAAGCGCGTCTTGAGGTGCTTTTCCAGCTCATCCTTGTGTGGCAGGAGCCTATCCAAGGCCCGGTAGAGACGATCGTCGTTCACCTTGTCGGCCGGTATCCCAAGCAGGTCGCCGAGGATGCTCCTCTCGTACGAATGCTCGGCGATGCGCAGTTCGCTGGAAGGCTCACACAGCCGCATCAGCACGAGGCTCAGCACCATCGTCGACCACGGGATGTCCTCTCGCCCTACCGGCAGCTTTTCGTCGAGAAGAGCCATCAGGCCGAGCTTGTCCAGCAGCTGCAGGCCGAGCCAGTAGCCGCCAAAGTCCCGCACCCGCTCCACCCGGACGCGTTTGCTGTCCACCTCCACCCATTCGGGCTCGCCCTCTTCATCGAAGAGTCGGCTTTGCCAAGACCTGGGCCGGTCCATCGCCGCCTGCTTTACGCCGATACAGGCTGCTGTCTCCATATCTCCCAGGTAGGCGACCACGCGTTGTCGCGGCCCACGCTTCGTCCGCTGGGACTCTACGAGCACCCAGAAGTCGCCGTCCTTGTGCGCCCTGCTTTGACCGCAACGTTTCAGGTACATGGCCGCATTATACAGGAGGCCGACCAAGCCGTTTTTGTCACTACATCGCGTTTTGGTGCAGACCCACGCTCAACACCGCTGCCCACCCACGATCTTTGAGCGTGGAAAACTGCTCCAAAAACTCGTTTACAACTCAAACTGCGGAAGTTGGGATAGCGTCGCGCTGACCTCGAAGTAAACCAAGGAGATAGAAAGTGGTCGTAACACGCGAGCGTCCCGCAGTCGGAGAAACAAGTGCGCCGGAAGCAACGTCACCGGCGCCGAAGCCGAACCCTTTGCACCTGGTGACCCTGCGCTTTGCCGTGATCGCCCTGCTCTTCTACGGGCTCTCGGCAATCGAAGGGATGATGATGAGGGCGGAACTGGCCAATATCCCGCTTTTGGAGCCCGACCATTACTACGCGGTGCTGAACGCTCACCCCCTCGTCGGCATCTTCGGCTACAGCTTTATGCTCGTCATGGGCGCCTTCTACTTTCTAG
>JACQUA010000290.1 GCA_016210565.1 Chloroflexota bacterium | reverse complement strand
GGCCCGGGCCGGCTCTCCCTGGTGGCCGGGGCGGCCCTGAGCGGGGCCATCGACGCCAAGGACCTCGATGGAGATGGCATCCGGGATGGAGAGGACTCCGGCCGGCCCAACCTCCAGGCACGCTTCGGCTATGCCGTTCCGCTGGCCTGGGCCAGGGGAGAACCGCTCAACCTGGGACTCTGGGGCCACACCGGCCGGGAGGAGACCGGCAAGAAAGTGGGCGGGAAGGACTCCTTCTCCAGCCACTCGGTGGGAGTGGACCTCACCCTTCCCCTGCCCTGGCGGATGACGCTACGAGGAGAGGCCTGGACGGGTCGCGACCTCTCGGACTTCCGGGGCGGCGTCGGCCAGGGGATCAGCACGGCTTCACGGGCCCGAGGGGTCCGAGCCAGCGGGGGTTGGGGGGAGCTGCTTTTCCATGCCACCAACTTCTACTCATCGGCCATCGACTTCAGCCTGGACGATCCCGCCGACGGCAACCTCCCCGCCCGGGCCCGGACCCGCAACCAGGCCTTCTGGCTGGCCAACCGCTTCAAGCTGGGTGGGGGAGTCGAGGCGGGGCTGGACTATATCCACTGGGAGACGGACTACAGAGGGCTGGACGAGAGCTGGGATGACCGCCTTAACGCCTTTTTTCAGTACAACTTCTAAGGGCCTTGGGTCAGGAAGTTATACCGGCCGTTGGCAAACCCTCTCGCGGCCCCGACAAGGTTCCCCTGGCTTTTGCGAGAAGCTCTTCGGCAGTCGTGTTACAATTGTACCCCTGTCGGCTGATCGAGTCATTTTTGAGAGATCTAAGATCTGGACGTTATCCCCCGTTGATGCCAGCACATATCGAGCTTGAGACGAGCGCGTTGGATGATCCCAACATGGCCACCGAAGTGGAAATAGGAGGGATAGGTTATGGAAATCGCCAAATCGTTGGTTTACTTTGTCCTGGCCGGGGCATGCGAGATCGGTGGAGGATACCTGCTGTGGCTCTGGCTGCGGGAGGGAAAGGGCATGGGGTTTGCCCTGATCGGGGCGATCGTGTTGGTCCTCTACGGGATCATCCCCACCCTGCAGCCGGGGAACTTCGGGCGGGTTTATGCAGCCTACGGGGGGATCTTCATCTTGCTTTCCATCCTATGGGGCTGGCAGATCGACCGGGTCAAGCCGGACAGGTTTGATCTGATTGGCGGTCTAATTGCCCTCATCGGGGTGTTCGTTATCATGTATTGGCCAAGGGGGTAATTTCTGCTGAGATTCAGGTGGGAGCGGCCCTGGCAGCGATCCCCTTGCTCCGTTCCGAGACCCACCTCCCTTCCCAACCGAGCTTTCTCGGAAACTCCGAAAGGCTATAAATTGGCACTTTGGGGGATGCCTCAAACCGTTTTCACCCCCAGCTAAAGGCCAGTTTTTCACCCCCTCCAGCAGCCTAAACCCTCTAAATTCCTAGCTTTCCCAGCTCCGCATTTCCGAGAAAGCTCAACCACCAACTCCTAATATGGGAGCGGTCCCAATAGAGCGTTGACCTGCGGGAGGCTGACGGTGAACGTGATCTCCTTCCATAATCCCCTGTTCGGCCCGTGATTCGCCCGCTGAAGCTGGAGGTAAAATTTTTAAACCCCATCGAACTTTATTGCCCCTCGTTCGTAATAACAAATGAAAGGGTAACCTGCCATCGCCTTGAAGGGTGCCCAGGCGCATGAAAATGGCCAAGGGTATCTTTTTAATGGCCTCGAGCAAGGAGATCCATTTTCTCTCAGTGGAGTACGATAAGGAGGAAAACGTCTTATGGCGAAACTGGCCGAGTTGGAGTTCAGGGTGGATGGGATGGTCCGCCGTGGTGGCATTGTCTGAATGGGCTGACCGGACAGCATCCGGGAGGCCCTGGAAGGGCTGCAAGGGATCGAAGGGGTGGAGTACGATATCGAAGGAGACCTCTTCCGGGTCCGCTACCGCCCGCCGGAGGTGGGGCCAGACCGGATCCGGGAGACCATCGTAGGGCTGGGCCGGGAGAAGGGGCTCCCTTATCAAGTGGCGGTGCTGGGAGAGCGGTGGATCTCCTGAGGCAGGAAGAACACAGGTCCAGGCCCACGGGCTTCTGGCTCAAGATCGCGGGCGAAACGAAGCGGTCACAGAGCCCAAATGAAACACGAGGAGGGATCACCAATGAAAGCGGGAAAAATCGGGGCCCTGGCGGCCGCTCTGGCCTCGGCCTGCTGCGTGGGGCCCTTGCTGCTGGCCGCCCTGGGGCTGGGGAGCCTGGGGTTGGGCGCGACCCTGGGCCGGTACCATTGGGTTCTCCAGGGGGCGGCGGTAGTCGGTCTCTCGCTGGCCTGGTACGTCTTCTTACGGGAGAAGCGGCGGATGTACGCCCTGGCCTCGGAGATGAGGAACGAGCGGACGACGCGCCTGATGCTCTCGGCCGCCACGGTAGCGGTGGTGGCTTTCCTGGGGCTGAACCTCTACACGGTCGCCCGGGCAAGCCTTTCCACTCCGACCGTCCTGGAGGAGGCCCGGGCGGGACAGAAGGCCGTCCCGAACCAGGCGGCAGCGGGCGCCCTGATTCGCCTGCCTGTCGAGGGGATGAGCTGCTACACCTGCGAGCTCTCGGTGGAGTCGAAGCTCAAGGGGCTCTCTGGGGTGCTGGAGGCCAGGGCCAGC
>JACQUA010000288.1 GCA_016210565.1 Chloroflexota bacterium | reverse complement strand
GACCCTTCGCCTGCCCCTTCGCTTCGCTCAGGGCTTCGGCTCAGGGTGACAGCCTATTTTCGTAGCAATTCGAATGACTAATGACGAATGTAAGTCTTGTTCTGACATTCGAGCTTTGAGCGTTGCTCAGAAAATGTCATTGCGAGCGAAGCGAAGCAATCCCCCGGGTCGGCTGGACGTCCCGCAGATTGCTTCGTCATCCCGATGAAATCGGGACTCGCAATGACAGTCCGTTTTCATCCTTGATTGTCCCGACTCGTCGGGATAGCTGATTGATTCGTCATTCGCCCCCGATCAAGCCGGGGGTCGTCAGTCGTTTTTCTGCTTCCGGCTCGTCCGGACCAAGGTAGGGTAACCATGAACAAGCTAATGCTATCCGCAGTCCTCATTCTGTCCCTGCTGGCAGCCTGCAAAAGCATCGAGACGGCGACCCAGCCCCCCCGGTGCAATCCCCGCCGGGTCGGGCGGCCGGCGCCCCCGTCTCCGGCTGGGAACAAAAATGGAACGTCGCCCTGGCGGCAGGCAAAAGCGAAGGCGTCGTCAATGCCTACGTCTCCGCCGTCTGGGGGTCGGAGCTGAGGTCGTCATTGACCAGGGCTGTCAAAGAAAAATACGGGATCAACCTGGAATTCACGCCCCTGTCCGGCAGTGAGTTCGCCGCGCGGGTCAAGGCAGAACAGCGGGCCGGGTTGAACATGGCCGATATCTACGGGGCCGGCACTCCTTAGATATCCTCCACCTTGAAGCCCGACGGCCTCCTCGGATCGCTCGAGGGTATGGTCATCCCGCCCGAAGTGCTGGACCTGAAATCGTGGAGAGGCGGCGAGTTGTACCATGAGAAAGGAGACCCCTCTATGATCCCGATGCTGGTCGTGGCGGCCAGGACGGTGATGTACAACACCGAAATGGTGAAGCCGGAAGAGATAGACTCGTACAAAGACCTGCTAAGACCCAGGTTTGTCGGGCAAATCACGCTGCTGGACCCGGCGGACGGCGGGGCGGGAAGCGGCCTCATCAACCACTTTGTCAGCGTCCTGGGCTGGGATGAAGCCCTGAGATACACCAGGGACCTGCTGGTCCAGCAGAAGGCCGTCATCTTCCGGGACGCCCGCCTGCAGGTCGAGACGGTGGCGCGGGGCAAGTATTCCATCGTGCTCGGCGGCAGCGGGCAGTACAAGACTGACTTCATAAAACTGGGCGCGACGGTGGCGGTCAAGATCCCCAGAGAGGGAGATTACGCCACCGCCTCGTTCGGCGCGCTGGCAGCGCCCGTCAAGCCCGCCCATCCCAACGCCGCTACGGTCTTCGTGAACTGGCTCCTGACCAGGGAAGGCCAATCCATTTTTGCCAGAGGCGCCGGGGGACCCAGCCGGCGGCTGGATGTATCCACCGAGGGCATAGACCCCGTCTTTGTGGCTTCGCCGGACGAGAAGATAATCCAGGGGGACTCTCCCGAGATCAACTTGCGCCGCCCCCAGGTGGTGGAGGCTGTAAGAAAAATGCTCGGCGAAATCCAGAAGTAGCCTGTGCACGCGCCCTCAAACCGAGCCACGCCACGAAAACAGGCTGCCGCAGGCCTCCGTGCCTGCGGGCCATTGCTTTCCGTCCTTCATGTCATTGACCCTGCCAGGCATGAAGAATTGCCACAAAAACGTCGTCGCGAGACCCGACCAGGTCGGGACGAAGCAATCCCACGGACATGGGCGCAGACCCGTCTGTCTCCCTGCCGGCGGGCGAACACAGCGGTCCGCCCCAGCGGTAGTCAGGTGGTGCGGTCTTCGTCCTTCCTGGCACGCCACTCCGCTCTGCGAGAACCCGCCCCGTCGTTTCGATTGACCCGGTGCTAGGCAGGCGATATAATAACAGTCGAGCCGGGCAGAGAGTTGCCCACGGGCAAACTCCGCTTGCTTCCGGGGATCTACGCCGGGGTGCGGGGAAAGGGGGGATACTCTGCGGGCGGTTAGCTCAGTCGGTATGAGCGCTTGCTTCACACGCAAGAGGTCAGAGGTTCAAACCCTCTACCGCCCACCATCGATAGGGGAATGGGATCAAGGTGAAGGACGTAATACTTCCGCTCTCCATGGCGAATATCCAACGCCCTTCGCTGCTTCGATGGCCGGTGTTCATTTCGGCAAAACGTACAGCATATTTCGGGAAGGCCGAGGATTCCCCAAAGTCTATTTAATACCCCACACCCTGAGTCCCGCCAACGCGCCGTCATGAACCGCATCGCGTATGCGTCCCGGCTCGGCGCAATCGCCGACAAGCCGGATTTCGCTGACTTTGCTTTTCAGGGCATTGGCCAGTTCGTTATTGGGGATAGCCCCGGTAGCAAGGACTATGGTTTCAGCTTCAACCGCTATTCGCTGTCCTTTTCCATCGTTCATACCAAGGCCGTCTTGGATTATAGCCTGATATTCCTTTGCGCCCGTAATCAGGGTGACGTCTTTTTGATTCAGACGTGCAGGCTGGGCGCGACGGTTACTCGCAAACATCTTCGAGGCCATCACTGATCCTCTCCTGACCACCGTCACTCTACTACCGCGCTCACCTGGGAAGTCGGGGGTTTCACAGCCTACCATCTCGCCGCCAATGATAACTACCTTCGGCGAAAGCAGCTTCATGGGACTGGCCCCCTCACTTATACAGGTTGATTGGTATCCTGGCAGAAGGGACACCCGGTTACAAAAAGGACCCGAGTATTCTCAAATATTGCACAGTTGGGCAGATTGTTAACGCTCAAAATGATACAATTTTCAATACCAGCGTCGCTGATCCCTCTCTTCCTCGACTTGTCTTTTTACCGCTTCCTCAGCCGCGCATAGCGCTTCCTGATCATCGACCAGATGGCCGTCCACCATAATCTCATCGATTGATCCCTCCTGCGGTTCCTCCCCGTAGAAGTCCTGGCCGCAGCCCGAACACCTGTAGGTCAAGGATCGATGCCCCCTCCATACCTTGACGTAGTTGGGATGGCCAGCGCCATGGTTGACTATTAACCTGGTGTTTGTGCTCCCGCAACATGAGCATGCAGGACTGGGCCGCCGGGGTTCTCGGATAACTTTCTTGCGTCGAAAAGGCCACATCAGACTTTATTGTACCTCATTCTGTTAGTTCATGTAAGACAGCTCCGAATATCCCATTCGTAGGTAACATTGGTCCGGAACGTCCGGTTGTTTTGAATTGCGTTGTCCTTATTCGTGGCGAAACCGCGCCAACCGGTTACTGAGTCGCTTCACCGGATAAGTTTCACCGCCTCTGTCTTGCGTCGCGCGGTAATAACCCCGCTAGTGCTGATTTGATATGCGCCGCGGTTGCGGCCAACCGGTACCACAGGCGTCCCTGCCTGTGAGAGATGGATTTCAGCGATGCCTTCCTGTCCCCGCAATCATCTGTGCTCCCGCGGGCCAGAACCAATAATGAAAGGTGAAGGCTCCATGGTTGTCCACCGTAGCAGCGCGGCATGCCGTGTCCGTGCCCGTGCCCCTCTTCACCAACCACGCCGCTTTGGGATAGCCTGCATGGCGGACCGCGGCGCCGCCGGCCCTTTCCGGGCCGTGCAGCAGGCGAAACAGGCAACCTCACCAGACCGGGCTGTTGGATCGCAACTACTCCGGCCTTAGGTCTTTGTGAACATCGGGGGCATAACGCTTCAGCAGATCCTCGGCGTTGTAGCCCTTGTGTGTGAGCGGGGTGTACAGTAACTGGACCTTTTCGGGCAGAACGATGTCCAACACCGCCTTATAACTAGGATAGGTCTTCCCGTGTTCCAAGGTCCTGCCTGGGCCGAACGTTCTGTCTGGACCACCATAGGTAACTTTATGTCCGCCCCGGCCTTTTCTAGGCTTGGAAGATTCAGGTGCCTCTTTCGGTAATTCTGGGGCAGCCACGGTTTGGCCTATCATTTCGCTGAACTTCTGCAGTATCGCAGCCCCCAACAAATGGGCAGCCACGTCACTCTTTCGCTTTTCCAGTTTCGCAGCAATGTAGTCAAGCGCGGCATTCGCTTCCTTATCTAAGTTAACTACAACCGGCATTTCATGTTGTCTCCTTCTTGTTCTGTGCCAATTATACCATTGTTCCAATTATACCACTTTTAACCTTTTATTGTAAATATCCAATATTTGGTACTGTCTTCGCCGACCATCGTGGGGTCGTACTGCCGCATGCCCGCCCGTGGCCAACCACCGGATACGGTCGTCACATCTTCGGGGCTTTGCGATAATGCCAGCCCTCAGAGGCACGGCGGCCTGTGCTACCGGGTTGTTTGCAAAACAGGGTATAATAGATTCATGGCAAACAAGCCTTCAAGAGGGAAAGATACGCCTGTCGTGCGCGCCGCCAAAAGCCGGCTCAAAATGGAGCTGGCCGGGCTGGCTTTCGCCATCCAGCGCGGGGCCACTCCCTTTGAGTACGCCCGTTTTCTCTGGTCGAAGGGAGCTGTCAAATGGATGGGCAAAGACCATCCGTCACTGAAGGAATACATAGAGAAAGAGGCCGAGGCCTTCAGCGTCCTTTATCCCTGGCTGGAACTGGAGGTAATGGAAACAGGCCCGGACCGGATTGAGATAACCTTCAAGGGGGGTTGTCTGGCAGGGTGGGGAGAGGACCGATGGGCGCTGGCCCGGAGCCTCGGATTGGACCCGAAAGATGTCTGCCGCTACTGCGGCCAGGCCTTCAAAGCCTGGTCAAAGCAGCTTGGTTTGAAGGCGGCGCCGCATCCCGCCCGGGACTGGTCATGCAAGCTGGTCGGCCTGGGGGAATTGTAAAAGGACCGGCGAACCGCTAAAATACTTCATCAATGGGATGCCATGAAGATGCCGGATGTTGCATCGGATGGTCTCCTGAAGCAGTCTCGACGTAATCGCTTGTGCGCCGATGGTGCACCGTGAGGGATGAAAGTGGTCCGTCATTGCAAGGAATCCCGATTCCATCGGGATGACGAAGCAATCCCACGGCCTGTCAAGCCATCCGGTCCGCCTTGTCCCGACCTGTCGTCCCGATGCATCGGGATCGCACAGCGAAGCGGACTCTCGCAAAGCGGAGGAGATTGCTTCGTCCCGACGAAATCGGGACTCGCAATGACGGTCCGCAGAGATTCTCTGAGCAACGGAGGGAAACGATGGTCAAAATTGTCAGCATTACTATCGCGGTGGTGGTCACCGCCCTGGTTCTGGTCGCCTGCGCCCAGGGGACCGCTCCGCCAACCGTAGCCACCGCGCCGGCCGCTGGCCCGGTCAGGAGCGAAAGGACCGCATGGGAAGCGGATTGGGAGAAGACCGTGGCGGCGGCCAAGAAAGAGGGCAAGGTCATGGTCTACTCCACCGCGAGCGTCGCTCTCCTCAGGGAACTGGGGCGCGTCTTCAACAACAAATACGGCATAGAAGTGGAGGCCCTCAGCGGGCGGGGCGAGGACTTGACCCGTAGAATGGAAACGGAAAAGAGGGCCGGCCTCAACCTCTTCGATGTGACCCTGTCCGGCGGCACGACGATCCTGCTCTCTATGAAACCTCTCGGCCTGCTGGACAAACTGGAGCCATTGCTGGTGCTGCCCGAGGTGACCGATGCCGGCGCCTGGGTTGCCGGTTCCGTCCCGTTCATGGATAAAGACCGCGTGGGTCTCGGCATGTTGGCCGTGTTCCAGCGATACATCGTGCGCAATACCGACATGGTCAAAGAAGGCGAAGTAACCTCCTACAAAGACCTGGTGAATTCCAGATGGAAGGGGAAGATGTCCCTCAATGACCCGACGGTGTCGGGATCGGGGAACGCCCTGTTCACCAAGCTGGCCCACGACATCTGGAATCTGGAAGAAACCCTCCCGTATATGCGGCAGATAGTAAGCCAGGAACCGGCTATTTCCAGGGACAAAAGACAGGTGCCGGAATGGGTGGCCAGGGGAAAATACGCCCTCGCGCTGGCCCCGGACCGGGAGTCGGCGGTTGATTTCATGACTGCGGGAGCGCCCGTGGCCTACGTCAAAATGAAAGAAGGGAGCACCATCGGCACGGCGGGGGGAGGGCTGGCGGTGGCCGCCGTCCGCCCCCATCCGAACGCGACCAAGGTTTTCGTCAACTGGCTCTTGAGCAAGGAAGGGCACGCGGTGTTCATCGGGGACGGTGGACAGCCCGGCGCCCGGAAGGATGCGCCCAGGGAGGGTGTGCCGCCCCTATTGTTCGCCGAGCCGGGCGAGAAAGTCTACCTGGAAACAGAAGAAGCCGTCCTGTTCCGGGGCGAGATGCTCAAACACGCCAGGGAGATCTTTGGGCCCCTGGTGAGATGACCGGGGGAATGACGAAATTCGAAGTCCGAATGACGAATCAATAACCCATACCGTCTTCATCGGGACCATGAAGGATGAAACTGGACGGTCTTTGCGAGTCCCGATGCCATCGGGACGACTGCCATCGGGATGGCGAAGCAATCTCATGGCAGGCCCAAGCGTCCAGGGGATTGCTTCGCTTCGCTCGCAATGACAGCCAACGGCTAGTGCTTAATGGCAAAAGACAGCGTTACGATGAGAGAAGACCCTTCGACTGCCCCTTCGCTTTGCTCAGGGATTCGGCGGGTGACAGCCGGCCGGGCCTGTCATTCTGAGAGCTTGTGAAGAAATTGGTTAGTCCCTATCTAGCGACTTGTCTCGCTCATATCTGGGTTTTCAATTAATTCACAAACTCTGAGCGAAGCG
>JACQUA010000302.1 GCA_016210565.1 Chloroflexota bacterium | reverse complement strand
GCCAACATGGGTGGAATAGGCTTCATCACGTCGGTCTTTGCCGATGTCATGCGTGACAACGTCCTGATCAACACCTTCATGCTGGAAGCCGCCAGGCAGAACAAGGTCAAGAGGTTTCTTTTTAGCTCCAGCGCCTGCATTTATCCCAACTACAAGCAGACAACGTCTGAAATCCCGGGCCTGAAAGAAGACGATGCCTATCCGGCCGATCCCAATGAAGCCTATGGCTGGGAGAAGCTCTTCACCGAAGAAATGCTCAAGGCTTACCGGAAAGATTACGGCCTGGACATAAGGATTGCCAGGTACCACAACATCTACGGCCCGGAGGGGACATACCAGGGCGGCCGGGAAAAAGCCCCCGCGGCCCTGTGCCGGAAGGTAGCCGAGGCCTCGAACCCCGGTGAGATAGAGATCTGGGGCGACGGCAAGGCTACCCGCTCTTTCTGCTTCATTGATGATTGTGTTCGAGGCACCATCGGTCTGATGGGCTCGGACTATGACCAACCGGTCAATATCGGCTCGGACAGGTTAGTCTCGGTGGACCAATTGGCAGACATCATTATAGCTGTGTCGGAGAAGAAAATTGGCAAGCGTTACAACCTGGCGGCCCCTGAGGGAGTGAGAGGCAGGAACGCCGACCTGACCCTGGTCACACGTGTCCTGGGCTGGAGGCCTGCGGTGAGCCTGGAGGAAGGTCTTGCCAGAACCTACCGCTGGATAAACCATATGGTCGAAAAGGATAGAGAACAGACTAAGGGCGTAGAAACAGCGCCGTCGGTGACCCTCGTTCAACACAGGAGGAGAAAATGAACCTTGGTCGCAAAAAGGTCTTAGTTACCGGGGGCGCTGGCTTTATCGGGTCACATACTGTCGATGCCTTAGTCGAACGAGGCGCTCAGGTAGCGATTATTGACAACCTGACAACCGGGCAGGAAACAAATCTGAACCCGGAAGCAACGTTCTACAGACTAAACGTCGCCGACCCCGCGGTGCAGGACGTTTTCGAGCAGCACCAGCCGCAGCTTATTTATCATTTCGCCTTCAACGTCTTGGTACCTAAGGGCGTTGAGAATCCTCTTATGGACATGGACAGTATTGCCGGCTCGGTGAATATGCTGCAAAACGCAAGAAAATACGGTGTCGAAAAGGTAGTCTTCGCGTCGTCAGGCTTTCTCTATGGCAATACCCAGAACGTCCCGACGCCGGAAACCGAGCAGATCAGGCCCATCTCCCCCTACGTGGTAGCTAAACGAGCTGTGGAAAACTACCTCGAGTTTTATCACGCTGCGTTTAATATGAGCTACGTTGTCCTACGGTATGCAGCCGTATACGGACCCCGGCAAGTGACGGGCGCGATGGCGGATTATGTCCGCAAACTCAGTAGCGGCCAGCAAGCGGAAATCTGGGGGGATGGCAGCAAGACCAGGGACTACCTCTATATTGACGACGTTGTTCGGGCCAATCTCCTGGCACCGGAACTGCCATGTAGTTACCCCGATCCTGTCTTTAACATCGGCACAGGCATTCAAACGACGCTCAATGACCTGTATGGACGAATTGCTAAGCTGCTGGGCGGGGAGGCCGCGCCCATTTACCTGCCCGACCGCCCTGGCGAACAGATGAGATACGGTCTTGCTTACGCAAAGATTAGAAAGGCCTTGGGTTGGGAGCCCGAGACTACCCTCGATGCGGGTCTCAAGAGAACGGTTGAGCATTATGTAACAAATCGCCGCGAAAGGGACAACCAGGAACGCGACGTGCCGGCGACGGAAACCGTTGGGGGGCGAAACGTTGACCTCACCCGGTCGAAAAGGTGATGCTCCAGGAGCTAAGATTAGCTTTGGGACGGTCTGGTGAGGACTTATTGCTACATTGCAGCAATGATTCAAAACGAGAAGGGAAAATGACAAGAAGGCTATCGGTCATTGGGCTCGGGAAGCTTGGGGTTCCCATGGCGGTCCTCTTTGCGCACAAGGGGTTTAGTGTTATCGGCGTTGATGTACATTCTGCGCTTATCGAGTCGCTAAACCGGAAGCAATGCCCAATCTATGAGCCGGGTGTTCCTGAGTTACTGGAGAGCTTAAGGGGAACCCTTACTGCAACTGATGACTACAAATATGCTATCCAGAACTCCGAGGTGAGCTTCATTGTTGTCCCTACTCCCAGCGAGGAAAACGGGGGGTTTGCCACCAAATACGTAGAAGCGGCCGCAGAGAGAATAGCAGGAAATCTCAAACATAAGGACGATTTCCATCTTATTGTGCTTACCAGCACTGTTCTCCCCGGCGCTACGGCCTCTCTTAAGGATCTTTTGGAGCGGATCTCCGGGAAGGAATGCGGCGTCGACTTTGGGCTGTGCTACAGCCCGGAGTTTATCGCCCTGGGCAGTGTCCTTCAAGGGCTTACCAACCCCGACCTGGTTCTCATCGGCGAGTCAGACCCTAAGTCCGGGGAAATGCTTTCCCAGGTTTACCGGCATGTCTGTCAGAACACCCCTCCCATTGTGAGAACCAACTTCTGCAATGCGGAGCTTGCCAAGATATTGTTGAATGCCTATGTTACCATGAAGATAAGCTTCGCCAATATCATGGCCGAGATGTGTGAAAAGATTCCTGGCGGTGATGTGAATGCGGTGAGCCACATTCTAGGTCTCGATTCCAGAATAGGTAGGAAATATCTCAGCGGCGGCCTGGGGTTTGGTGGCCCCTGTTTTCCCAGGGATAACAGAGCCGTTGCTTGTTCTGCCCAGTCCCTGGGCATGGCCGACAGACTGGCCAGAGCCACGGACGAGGTCAATCGCGACCAGAATGCCAGGATTGTGGGGGTCATAAAGGAAAAGCTGGGAAGGCTTAAGGGCAGCGCGATAGCCATCCTTGGACTTACCTACAAGGCCCAGACCGATGTCGTGGAGGAATCGGCGGCGGTGGAAATAGCTAAAATCCTGCTTGGGGAAGGATGCCGAGTTTCTGTATATGACCCGGCGGGCATGGATAATGCCAGGTCTACTCTGGGCGACGGGGTTAAATATGCCAGCTCGGCTGAGGAGTGCCTCAGAGATACCGAGTTTTGCCTCCTGGCCACGCCATGGGAGGAGTTCAAAACCCTCAGAGCTGAGGCGTTTACCAAAAACATGAAAAGGCCTGCGCTTCTGGACTGCTGGCGGATTTTTGACCGCTCCGAGTTCAGCGAAAGGCTGGAGTACCTGGCCATCGGCTTGAGTTCCTCTCATAACAGTAGATGAGGCGGGGAAAGACGGGCTACCAAAGGCTGGCCACCTTAGGCCTGGCCCTGACAGTTATAGCGGCGTTGGTGCGTGCTAGCCTGACCTTTGCGAATGTCTCGCCACTCCAAGCCGGGCTGTCTTTGAAGAAATCACTGTGGACAGATCGTTAGCTTGGGAGATGATAATTTGCGGGTTGCCCTGATATCACCTCCTCCGCGCGCTCATATTGAGCGCCACGATAGGCGGGCTTACCCTCACTTGGGCTTGGCCTATATCGCGGGTTATTTGAGAAAAGCAGGGGTGGAGTGTCGCCTAATCGACGGCAACTTCGAAGCACTGGACATGGCCGACATCGAGCGCCGTCTGCTTTCGTTTGCCCCTAGCGTGGTCGGTGTGACTTCTATGAGCCACGAAATTCGGCGTGCTGCCGAGGTGGCAGCATTAGCCAAAAAGATCCTTCCTGGCGTAAGGACGGTGGTGGGGGGACCCCACGCCACCGCCTTGCCCATTCAAACTCTTGAGGAATTTCCTGCTTTCGATGTGGCAGTGTTCGGCGAGGGGGAACATACCACCTTGGATCTAGCCAGGGCTAGGAACGGCCTTGAAGGCCTGGAGGCTATTTCCGGCATTGCATTTCGAAGCACCAGCGGCATCCGCCAGAACTCACCTGCAACGCCGGTACCTGATTTGGACTCACTGCCTTTCCCGGCGTGGGATCTGGTTCCCGGCCGCCGCCGCTACCCGGTCATGACGGCTCGCGGTTGCCCCTTTCGATGCAACTTCTGCATGAGGGTGATGGGCCGCCACCTTCGAAAACGATCGCCCGAGAATGTCGTTGGAGAACTGAAGCTACTAGTGGAAACGTATAATGCCGAGTTTATTCACTTTCTGGATGAGACGTTTACCGTCGACAAACGGCACCTGCACCGTCTTCTGGAACTTATGCTGGAAAAGGGCCTCCCCACGAAGTTGCACTGGGATGCCCAGACCAGGGCTGACCTAGTGGACTTCGACCTGCTCCACAAGATGAGGCGGGCTGGGTGCGAGTGGCTCGGTCTAGGCATTGAGTCGGGCAATGCCCGTATCCTGAAGGCCTCTGGGAAAGGCACGAGCCTGGAGGGAGCCAAAAAGGCTGTGAAGGCAGCCAAGAAAGCAGGAATAAAGACCGACGGTTTCTTCATACTGGGGCATCCTTTCGAGACCCCGAGGACGGCCAAGGATACCATAGACTTTGCTGTGATGCTAAATACCACCAGGGTTACCTTTGGCTTGATGACCCCCTATCCCGGGACCGAGATATACGACATGGCAAGAAGGGGCGAAGGCGGTTATCGCCTCATCTCTGCCGACTGGGACGACTTCAACAAGAACATTGGAAACAGCCTGGAATTGGAAACTCTAGACAGAAAGCAGATGGAGAAGCTCCAAGTCTGGGGCTACCTCAAATTTTATCTTGTTAATGTCAGGTTGATCGCCGGGCTCCAGTATTTTCTATCTCAGCGAAGACTGGGGTTGGCCATCCTGAAGAAGCTGCTGACCCTTAGGAAGAACCGCCGGAATCCGGGGTTGTCCAGTGCCACAAACTGCTTTGACAAAAAGGAGAACGGAATATGAAAGGGCTGTGTACCGCGGACCGGTGGATGGCCTTGGACCGGAAGCGGTTTAGCAGCTGGGTCGTTTACCCGGGTGTCGGGCTTGATCCCCAGAGGGCGGAGTAATTGTGACAGAAGAGGCCAAGAAGCGGGTGCAGGAGTACTGGGACCACGAGCCCTGCGATACGTGGTATGGACGGCCATTCGCCGAAGGGGGTCTGGAGTTCTTTGAGCACATTGAAGATAATCGCTATCGCGGGCAGGGCTTCATTCATTCTTTCGCCCAGTTCACCCGGTGGCGTGGTAAAAGAGTGCTGGAGGTGGGCTGTGGGTGCGGCACCGACCTGATCCAATTTGCACGAGCCGGAGCCGAGGTTTATGGCATCGACCTGAGCGAGCGCTCGGTGGAGCTGACCAGGAAACGTTTACAGTTGTACGGGTTACAGGCTGAGGTGGCTCAGGGGGACGCGGAGGGTCTACTTTTCCCAGCCGACTACTTTGACCTAGTTTACTCGTGGGGAGTGATGCATCATAGCCCTGACCTGACCAAAGAGGTAGCAGAGATATTTCGTGTACTAAAGCCGGGGGGTAGGCTCAAAGTCATGGTTTACCACCGCCGGTCCTTGAGGAGCATACAGTTGTACTTGAAGTATGGGTTGCTACGGGCAAGACCCTTTGTATCGCTGTCCAAGCTCATTAGCGAACACCAGGAAAATCCGGGGACAAAAGCGCTAACGGTAAGAGAGGTGAAACAGCTTTTCTCTGCTTTTCACGACGTTACGGTTCACCTCATAGTGCTTCCGGTCCATATTGAAGCCCTCAAGCAGATAGTGCGTGTGCCCTGGCTGGCCAATCTTTATCCACGGTTCCTGGCCTCGTGGTTGACTGTGGAAGGACAGAAGGGACTTCAATGAGAAACGCGGTGAAAAAGGTCTACCTGGAGCCAGCCTGGAAGCAGCCCGTGTCCTCTCAGAGCCTGATGCAATATCCGCCCGCAGGCTACCAGTTCGTAACCCGGTCCAGCGCAGCCGAGCGCGGAATAAAGCTGGCCGCCAGAATGGAGTTGTCCTATACAGTACAGAGATGGCTATTCAGGGCTGTACCACTATGGCTACTTAAGTCTTACCTGGGCAAGTTCCAGCACGGTCCCCGAGAAGCAGCCCTTACCTATGCCATAGTGCATCCCGTCTTTCGCCGGGAGGCGTATATACTGGACCTCCAGTGCGAACAACCCTATATACTTCTGGGGGACGAGAGGCATTTTCGGAGGTATGGAGGCATGCTGCGCAGGGCATTAACCTCGGACAACTGCCGGGGGATAATTTGCTACGTGGAAGCGGGCCGTAAGGCTTGCCTTTCCATAATGGGTGGTGATGGGTTGGAAGACAAGGTAAAGGTTGTGAATCCGGCTGTGCCCCGGAGGGAGTTCGTCAAGAGCTTCGATGATAGTAAAGTTAAACTGATCTTCGTAAATTCGGGCAATATTAACACCTCTCAGCACTTTGCTATGAAGGGAGGCAAAGAGATTGTGGAGGCATTTCTCCGGCTGAAGCAGCGTTATTCCAATCTGGAGTTAGCAATACGGTCGGCGTTGCCGCCAGAGGTTAGACAAAAGTGCCAGCAGGCCGGGAACATCAAAGTCATTGATAGGCCTGTCCCGTGGCCGGAGCTAGAGCGCGAATGGAAGACGGCAGACATCTTCGTGTTGCCCACACGGATAACCCCTTTTGGGGTTTTCCTGGACGCCATGAGCTATGAGTTGCCCATCGTGACCACGGACGTATGGGGCAATGCCGAGATGGTGAAGGATGGTACGATAGGTTTCCTGGTCCCCAAGTCAGACGCGGGCCAATATATCCAGGACTCAGTGGTCCACCTCAACTCCCCCGCCTTTAAGCGGGCTGTAGACCGGCTCGACGGGGACCTGGTCGAGGCGCTGGTGGAGAAGCTAAGCCGGCTCATAGAGGACAGGGAACTCAGGAGGGCGATGGGCAGAGCGGGCAGGCAAGAGGTGGAGGGTGGCAAGTTCTCCATCGAAAGACGGAATGAGAACTTAAAAAGGCTCTTCGATGAGGTCACAGGTTGAAGCTGGATTCAGGGCGTTTCAGGGCATTCGGTCCGGTGCATTTCCACACCGACGAGGTCTCCAGATGAAGCAGGTCTACCTGGAGGCAGGCTGGAAGCCCAATCCCCTGTATGACGAGCTGGTCTCACGCCCGCCAGAGGGTTATAAGTTCACAGTGGGCACATCCCCGTTGAAGAGAAGGGCAAGTCGCGTGGCCAAGAACAGGGCGCCTTACTGGTTGTTGGGGAAGTTAGATAAAATAGCGCCCCTGGCCCTCCTCCGGGCGCGGGCCGAGTCTCTCAAAAGGGTCCCACCGGACACGGACCTTATCGTTTCTTGCGGGATGCTGGTTTACCGGAGAGTGCCCTGGGTAGCCGACCACGAGTACCTTAGCTTACTGTTGGGGGGCAATATAGGCTACTTCAACACCTACAGGGGATTCCTGGAAAGAGCCTTTGCCTCGGAGTACTGCAAGCGGATCATATGTTGGAGCCAGGTAGCCAGGAAGGTTGTAGAGTCAAACCTGGACTGCGGCAAGTTCCAGGACAAGCTGGAAGTGGTCTATTTCGCTATCCGCAGCAAGGAGTTTAAGAAGGACTTTCGGAATGGAAAGGTAAAGCTCCTTTTTGTAGGCTCTGCCAATCTGCCGGGGGAGTTCAAGATTAAGGGAGGGAGAGAGACCCTGGAAGCTTTTCTTCTCCTCCGACAGCAGTACAGCCAGGTAGAGCTGGTAGTCCGCTCGGACGTCCCGCCAGACATCAAGACGAAGTACGGAGGTAACGAGGGTCTCACAATTATTGATACGCCGCTTCCCAGAGAGCGACTTGAGCAGGAATATAAGACCGCCGATATCTTTGTTTTACCAGCCCACAATACGCCGTGGATGGTTCCCCTGGAGGCCATGTCCTACGAGCTCCCTATTGTCAGCCTGGATGTGTGGGGGAATCCCGAGATTGTGGAGGACGGCAAGACAGGTTTGCTGGCCAGGACATCGGAAGGGCTGCGCTACTATACTGACAGCTTCATGCCCTACTTTGGCACGCGTGAATTCATGAAGTCAATAGAGTCGCCCGACCCGGCTGTGGTAGCGGACCTGGCGGCTAAGATAGGCGTACTTATCGAGAACGCGGAACTGCGCCGCCAAATGGGAGCGGCGGGCCGCAGGGAAGTTGAGCAGGGAAAGTTCTCTATCGAGCGGCGCAACGCCCAGCTCAAACGGATCTTTGATGAAGCCACCGCTTGAATTGAGGCAGGACTTCCTGCTTTGGACATTCTTTTCGAGCAGGGATTACTTATGGAGATGACTTAGATGATTGATGAACGGATGCAGCGTCCAGAGCGCAAGGCGACCATTACGCTGATAAATCCTCCACAAATTCACAGCAAAGGTTCTTTCCCTGGGGTTGTGTTTCATCCAACGGGGTTAGCCTACGTAGCAGCCATCATGGAGCGCGCAGGCCACGAAGTTAAAGTGCTTGATGTCCTGGCGGAAAGCCCATTTGCAACCCCTTGGAATGAATCGTCCGAATGGGTGGGGATGACACTTAAGGATATCCAGAATTTCCTTCGTAGTGAATCTCCCGACATAGTAGGCATAGGCGTGCCTTTCACCGCCCAAGCGGAGGGTGCTCTACAAGTAGCGGCCATAGTGAAGAAAACGAATAGCCGTATGACCACTATCCTCGGTGGGCCGCATGTGACCGCCTATCCAAGGGAATGTCTGTCCGTCCCCGATGTCGATTTCGTGGTCATGGGAGAAGGCGAAATCCCTATAACCAACCTCTTGAAGGTGTTGGAAAAGGGCACCCATGACGGGCTAGGCCAGATTGAAGGAATCGGTTTCAAAGAAGGTGGCCAACTAAGATTGAACAAGATGGCTACGCCTACTCAAGACCTGGATTCCTTGCCTTTACCTGCCCGGCATTTGCTGCCCATGGAGAAATACTTCGAGGCGGCGCGATTGCTGAGAGTGGGTCGCCTGGTCAATTTGTACGGCAAGCGATTCGCTAGTATCATCACCTCGAGGGGGTGCCCCTATACGTGCACATTTTGCAGCATACATGTCCACATGGGCCGGAAATACCGTTTTCGTAGTGCCGAGAACGTGGTTGATGAAATTCAGCAGCTCAAGGAAAGATACGGGGTAAACTGGATTAGCTTCGAGGATGATAACCTGACCCTGCGGCGGGACAGGTTCGGAGCCATTTGCGACCTAATTATTGAACGCGGCCTCTCCATAAAGTGGAACACGCCCAATGGCATTCGCGCCGATACTTTGGATGAGGAACTTATTCGCAAGATGAAGGTTTCCGGATGCACGGAGATTTGCGTAGCTCCCGAGTCTGGAAATCAGTGGGTAGTGGATCATGTTGTTGGCAAGAGAATGGACCTAAGGAAAGTGGCAGAGGTTGTCAAGCTGTGCAGGAAATATGGGATCCGGGTTGACGCCTTCTTTGTTCTCGGAATGATTGGGGAAACCAAATCAAACATGAGGGATACCATAGCTTTTGCCCGCGAACTGAGGAGGCTTGGCCTTACCAGCGCTAAGTTTCATATTGCCACTCCCTTCCAGGGAACCGAACTGAGGGAACAAGCTGACAAAATGGGGTATTTGAGGCAAAAGGGAACCAGTCTTAGGTTAGAGACTCCTGACTTCACTTGCGGCGACGTGGATCAACTCTATAGGGAGGCTTCGAAAGTTAATCCTATAATTCCCGTTGGCAATCTCGGCCTAGCTATGAGAATCCTCCTAACTAATCCAGTTCAATTTGCGCTCTTATCACTCAACCATTTGAAGGGAAAACGAATTGCGTGACCTGTCTATGCGGTTCACCTTCCTCAGGAGTAAGAGTTTGACGAAAGAGGACGACAAGATTATCAATGGGACTGGGATACTCTATGCGCGACCGGGGCGAGGCAGTTAGTATGACCCGCCTGAGAGAAATAAGCTCGGCCGGCCGGCTCGTCCCTTTCACTGCCGTCAATACCGTGTGGCGGCGTCTGGACAAAGAAGCCGGGAGCATACTGGACGTGGGCTGCGGGCGGCGGAGCGTGCTCCGGTTTTTCCCCGGCCCGTTCCATACCGTGGGAGTGGACATCTTCGAACCGTATTTGCGAGAGGCCGTGGAGGCGCGCACCCACGACAACTACGTGCGCTGCGACGTGCGCCGGCTCCCTTTCCGCAGAAAGACCTTCGATGTAGTGATATGCCTCGAGGTGCTGGAGCACCTGGACCGGGAAGATGGTTGCCAGCTCCTTTCGGACCTGGAGGAAACTGCCCGCAGGCAGGTCATAGTTAGTACCCCTCTGGGCAAATACGACCAGGAGGCCTACGACGACAATCCGGCGCAGCTACACCGCTACCTGTGGAGCCCCCAGGAAATGAAGGAGAAGGGGTATCGAGTGGTGACACTGGGGCTGCGGAACCTGGGCGGCGATAGTGGGCTGGCATCCCGCCTCCCGGCAGCCCTCCATTTGTTGAGCGATGGGGTCTGGGTGCTGGCTGGCCCTTTTACCCGTTTCCTTCCCCGCTGGGCCGGCGAGATGGTGGCTGTCAAGAACCTTGTCGGCCCAAAATCCGCCGCCAGTTGAATCTCACCAAAGGGAGGGTTTTTGCACCTGGTTGGTGTCCCGATGAATCGGGACTTTGCCTTGATTTTTAGGGTGCTTTTCTAATACCGGATTAAGGTTGTTGGGATTATCCGGCCTAACCCCTAACCCCTTACCAGGGTGGGAAAGAGTAGGGGCGCAGCATGCTGCGCCCCTACAAGGGGAACACTCGTGGTTACCCGATCTCCCCTTCCCGTGTCGGGAAGGGGTTAGGGGTTAGGTCTGTCACGGCTTATAGGGATTTATCAGCATTGGAATAATTTGATGGTGGATTATATCGGTGTTGACTCAAGATGACTAAGATTTCACCCAGCCAGAGGCTCAAGCTATACCTCATCCTGGCCCTGGCCAGCCTCGCTCTGTTCTTTTTCGCTGTCGCCCAGGTCAGATTTGTAGTAGTGGACCCGTACGATACTTTAGGCCTGGTGTCCCACTTTCCCGTGGTCTACTGGGTAGGCCTGGCCCTCCTATTGCTGGCCTCGGTGCTTGCCTTCCTGGACCAGGACTTGAAGGGCGACGGCCTGTTCATATTCCTGTTGATGGCCCTGGTGATTTTCCTGTTCGGGAGTGGGGTGCTGATGTATGAATACCCCCGAGACCCCAGCGCCTACTACCCTACCGGCGAGGTCAAGAACCTGCTGGATACCGGGCGGTTTAGTATTCAGCAGCCTGGACTCCTCTTGGTGTCGTACCACTCCTGGCCAGCATTTCACTTCTTGAACGCCTTCGTGATGCTGATGGGGGGGATTGGCCTGGAGTTCATCAAATATGCTCCGCTTTTCTGGATACCAATTATTGGCCTGATAGCCTATACGATGGGGAAGAGGCTGGCCCTGTCGCCCAACTGGTGCTTTCTGCTGGCTTTCCTGACACTGGCCTCCTGGATGGTAGGCTATGCCGGGAGTGCCTCCCCCCGGTCGCTGGGGATAGCGCTCTTCCTGCTTCTCTCAGTATTGCTGCTGACCTCCCGGGGAAACGTGGCCGAGCGTCTGCTAGCCATACCGGCCTTCGGCGCCCTGGTGATTACCCATGGCTACACCAGCGTAGCTCTACTGGCGGGGCTGACGCTCTTGCTGGTCATCCGAAGACAAAACGTTTTCACCTTCCTGTTGCTATTCGTGGTCATGTTTGGTATGTGGTACCTGTACCAAGCCAACCAGGCGCTGTCCCTCGGGGCGCACCAGTGGTGGTCGAAGCCCTTCTTTGACATCTTCAACCTGGCGCAAGGCGAGAGGTACACGCTGGCCTCAGTCGCCGCCAGAGCGGCTAACCGCTACTCGCAGTTGGGCTATTTGGTATTGTGGGTCTCCCTGGTGGCAGCCAGCGCCGTAGTATTTGTTATACGCTGGCGTGATAGGGAACACCGGAATAAACTCCTGCCTTTCTTCGGCTGGTCTTTCGGCATGGTCATGATGACAGCGCTCAACTATGGGGGTGAAGGCACCTACAGGCTATACCTTTTCACCCTGCTGCCAGCGGCGACCATACTGGTTCTCAGTTTGGCCTGGCGGCCCCTCCTGGTAGCTGCCATGGTTGTGACCGTGGCCCTTTCCCCTCTCAATTACAGCGGCGACGCGGGGTACGGGCAGGTGCTAGCCTCCGAGATCAAAGGAATAGAGTTCTTCACCCGGCAGGTAAGTCCGCCACAGTTTTCTGGCGGCTACTTCTATGGCACCGACCCGGGACTGATGTACTACTACGACCCCAATATCTCAGCCGAGGCATTCAACCCTGGCTTCCACGGGCCAAAGTCGCCTGATAAGGTGGACCCGGCCATTATAAACCCATTCCGCTGGATTATTATCAGCCGGCAGGCTACCCAGTCCATAGTGTACGGGTGGGGGCGAAACCCCTATGACGCCTGGCCGGAGACGCCCGTAGGAAGGGGCGCCAACCTCACTTACGATAATGGTGGCTTTCGGATATACATGAACACCGCCTATATGCAATTCCGTGAGACCGGCAGATAGGAGCCCCTGGTGGAGAGCTTGCCAGTATCAGTGATAGTCATCGCCAGGAATGCGGAGAAAAACATCGGGGACTGTCTGGCATCGGTGCAGGCCAACCTCCCGGCAGAGATCATTGTCATTGACGGCAACTCCACCGACAGGACGCTTACACTGGCCCGCCAATATTCCGCGGAGGTCTTGTCCGATGGGGGAAGAGGCAAAGCCTATGCCCGCCAGCTTGGGGCTGAGATGGCCCGGCAAGAGTACATCGCCTACGTAGACTCGGACGTGGCGCTGGAGGAAGGTGCCCTGGCTACTATGCTCAAGGAGTTCCAGGGGTCGGGCCACGCCGCTATCCGGGCACAGGTCCGCCCGGGAATGAAATGCTCCAGCTACTGGCAGTGGGCGCAATACCAACACCATCTCTGGTCCAGCCGCCGGGAGCATATCGGGATGATGGCCTGCCTGATGCGCCGTGAGACCATCCTTAACTACGGCTTCGACCCCGACGCCGGCGATATTGACGATACTGTGATTGAGCTCAAGCTGATAAACGCAGGGTTCACCTTCGGAGTCTCCTCCGCCCTCGTCCGCCACTCCTGGCCTCCGGGCCTGTCCCAACTGGTCCGCTACCGCTTCTTCCTGGGTCGTCTCAAACCACTAGCCATTCAAAGATATGGCCCCTGGCACCCTGGCTTCTGGCCCCCCGTGAGCGCCCTCTACTGGGTGGTGATAAGCCTGGTGAAGGGCAAGCCGGCTCTCATACCTTACCTCCTGGTGGATGGCATTGCCAAAACAGCGGGGATGGTAGCGGGTTCCCTAGATATGTTATGCGAAAGCCTGAGGAAAAAGAAGCCGGCTTAAGCAGCTCCGCTGTTTAACACAGCCCCGGACTGTGACCCTTAATCCACAAAGCCTTAATGTAAAACCTACAGAAGCTAAGACATGTACGGAGGCCTGTCCCAAAGCGGGTGGGAAAAACCCTCACTTTTGGCAGATTCAATACTCGGTGGATTTTTGTGCCACTTAGCCCTTGACAGAGGAGGGCAACCCTTTATAATGTAATAGAACAAATATTCTACTAATTGGGGAAGGAGGCAGAAAATGGCCTTGAGGCTGGCAGGTGAGGAGATAGCCATCCAGGAAAAGATAGAGACTATAATATATGCGCCGGGACTCCAGGATAGCGGCGACCTGGAGCCAGCAACGAAAACTGTTACCGAAACGACCAAACCGGCAACACCGGACTATACCACCAGCCTGACAGTGCCCGCCCCCTCTGATTCCAGGCTGACGGTAAAGCAACTGGCGCTGAGGGGTAACATACATATTGATAGCTTTGGCGGCGCACCCCAGGCCACTAAGGTCTACTGCACGGTGGAGTGCAACGGAGTGGAGAAGGTCCTGGCGGTGCAGCTTACTTCCGCCGGGGTTGATAACCTGTTCTCCCAGGATATTACCGCTGACTTCAACCTGGGAACGGCCAACCAGTTGAAGGTGTATCTCTGGGTAGACCAGGGGGATGCCGTTATCAGCATCTGCCAGCTATGGCTGGCCGTGGGCACCAATGAGACGGTCAATCTGGACTGGCTGGTTGGCCTGGCCCACACCGGGATGTTGACCCTTATGTGGCGGTTTCCCCGGCTGGGCACGGGGACAAGTACCATGCTCTTCACCGAAGGGGACTGGGCTGGCGGAGGCTGCAAATACTGTCAGGGGACGCCTTCCAGCTACGCCAACGATGACCAGATCTGGCTGGTCCTGGCGGCAGGGGATGTGCGCCTCAAGGCCCGGGGCAGCGT
>JACQUA010000292.1 GCA_016210565.1 Chloroflexota bacterium | reverse complement strand
CACATCGACGGCAAGGTTTGGCACCTCGATGTCGGCTCGTCGTATCCTGGGGCTGGAGCAGGTCCCAAGGGTCCGGCTGTTCGCCGGTTAAAACGGCACGCGAGCTGGGTTCAGACCGTCGTGAGACAGGTCGGTCTCTATCCGTTGTGGGCGCAGGAGATTTGAGGGGAGTTCTCTTTAGTACGAGAGGACCAAGGGGAACAGACCACTGGTGTGCCAGTCGTCCCGCCAGGGGCGCTGCTGGATAGCTACGTCTGGAAGGGATAAGTGCTGAAAGCATCTAAGTACGAAACCCACCCCAAGATGAGATCTCCGTTCCGTGAGGAGTAAGACCCCCTGTAGACTACAGGGTTGATAGGCGGCAGGTGTAAGAGCCGTGAGGCTTTGAGCCAAGCCGTACTAATGGTCGAGCGCTCAACCTGCACCATACCGGTGATTTTATCAGTTCGTTGAGTTGGCAGAGTTCTTTGAGTTCCTTGAGTTGCCCCACACCGGGGCGGAGGGGGAACTCAATAACTCAACGAACCCAAAGAACTCCTTCTGCTTCCTGGTGGTTAGAGCGAGGTGGAACCACCCGTTCCCATCCCGAACACGGAAGTGAAACGCCTCAGCGCTGACGATACTACCGTAGCAATGCGGCGTGGAAAATAGGCCGCTGCCAGGGAGCTTGGGCCCTTCAGGGTAATACCCCGAAGGGCCCTTTCTTTTTGTCCGGGGGTGGGGGTTGTAGCCGCAGGGTGTAGCCGCAGGTCTTTAGCCTGCGGGGGTGGGGGGTAGGCGCTCCGCTCTGCGACCCCGATGCATCGGGGCGACGTGTCGGGACAGGTCTTTAGCCTGCGCGGGTAGGGTAGCCCTTGGCTTCAGCCTTGTTGGGGGGGGCAACTGCCGGTGGGACAGGCTGGGAAGCCTGTCCCCTTTTTGGCCTGTCCCCTGGCCCCATCAGCCCCGGTTCCGCTCTGAGCCTCCGATTTGTCACATAGGCTGGCCTCCTGCCTGTGAGTGTAGTTATACCGCTGCCAATCCGACACCTTGAACTCGACCTGCGATCAGGCTGGCAGCACTGTGGTTCGGTGGGACCATTGCCTGCTGGCTACTGATTTTTGACACCATCGTGTCAAAGTGTTATATTTCTCAGCCAGAGGGGGATCCCGCACTTGAAGAAGGCAAGAATCGGCATCTATCTGGAAGACGAAGAGATGGCAAAACAGGTGAAGATAGCGGCAGCGAAGCGCCGCACATCGGTGTCCCGTTATTGCGGGCGGGCTATCGAGGAGCGTCTTGTCAAGGATCGTGAAAGAGCGCCAGTTGAAAGAAGTGGAGAGATAAGCAAGGAGAAGCTCGCTTTTTTGGCCAGAATGGACCGGCGTAGCAAGAGGATTGGCCCTATCGGCGTATCTGCTGCTGAGCTTGTACGCGAAGGCCGCCGGAGATGATGTCCAGCGAACTCACTGCTGTTGATGCTTCGGTAGCTGTAAAGTGGCAACTGGATGATGAGGAATGCGTTACCCAGGCGAGAGCTTTGCGCAATGATTTCTACGGAAGAAACATTCTGAGAATCGTTGCCCCAACGCTGATGGTCTATGAACTGGCGAATGTGTTGGTCACCTGTGTCAGAAGAAGAAGGATAGCCGTGTCCCTTGCGGTGGAGGCGATGGCCGATCTCGTCACTGTTGGAGTTGAACTAAGAGAAGTCAACCCCACGAAAATCCTTGAGACGGCTCTGCACTATGACGTTAGCGCCTACGACGCGGCCTATCTCGCGTTGGCTGAGGTGGAGGAATGCGTGTTATGGACGGGGGATAGGCATCTTCACAATGCTGTTGCGAAGAAGCTGGCTTGGGTCAGGTGGATTGGTGACTACGCGAGTCCGTGATTCAGGAGCGGTAGGGTCGGTTAGGCGCAGATGGGGTGTTTGGGTATCTCGGATGGTTGCGCGATCCCACCGGAAGACTGGCGACGGGGCCATTGACCGCAGAACTGTTCAAGGATAGCAAACCATGAAGCGGGTTGACGAAATCACACTGGTACTGAAGAACGCTGAAGAACAGGTCAGAAAGGAATATAGAGCGGAGGTTATGGGTGTGTTCGGTTCCTACGCCCGCGGGGAGGAAAAAACTGGCAGCGACCTCGATGTGCTGTTCAAGTTCCTCGAAGGCGCCACTTTGCTGGATCTGGTGGGACTTGCGGATTTACTTGAGGAAAAGCTGGGGGTGCGGGTCGATATTGTTGCGGTGGACACAATCCGAAAGGAAATCAAAGATGCTGTTGTGCGGGAAGCTGTCTATATATGAGGGATGCCAGGTTACATTCGAGGGACATGCTGGAGGCCATGGATGCCATCGAAGGCTTTGAGAAAGGCATGGAGCATACCGAACAGAGATTCAGACTTAGCTACTTGCTCGGCACACTCTCCGGCCAAGTTCGTGTAGTTGGGAGTCCGAATAGAATGCCCGTTAGGGCTGCATGCTTGCCAGCCATACGATGTGGTCGTCCAGATAGACGAGTTGGGCGAGATCTGATGAGAGTCAGCCCGAGATACCTTTGTCCGGTTTGGGCTTCAGCCGATGGTCTTACTACCACATTTGTCTCAGCATAGCTGCAGGCTGGGTCAGGCGGAAGCGGTCAGATGTATCCGGTCCGTCGCGCAGGTCAATAGGCTGTCCCGATGAGTCGGGATCTTGGCGGAGCGGAGTGGCTACAACCCGGGTGCATCTGCAACGTGCCGCTACGGATCTTGACCAACCTGCGGAAGAGGCTGGAGGCCTGCGGCTACAGCAACGGGCACTTGCGTCAGCCCGTCTCGTAATTCGGAGACTCAGATATAAAACGTCCGCACAAACGTTCTAATTTTGTATCTGAGCCCCTGACTTTTGAGACACGTTGGCGTCAGTGCCACCTGCGTCCGGTGGCCGGTTCATGCGGCGGGCGGTTCACGAACCGCCCCTACGGGTGGATGCGTTTTTCATTTCCCCCCTATCTGTGCTATCATATTGGTGTGCCGGTAACACGGTTTTGCCGGCAGCCGCAGATACAGTTTCCGCCAACATGAGCCCCTATCGGGCCCTCGAGAGTGAAGTCTTGTGCAAAAAGGAAAACCTCTTTCCCGACTGTTTGGAATTTGCCCCCGACCCGGTCGGGGGTTGGTACTTGGAGTTTCCGGCTTGTCCGGTCCAGGAGGTTACTCGCAATGGAGCAGGTAACTCTAACCATCGACGGGACGAGGGTCACCACCCCTAAAGGGACCAACGTGCTGCGGGCGGCCCGGGCCGCCGGTATCTATGTCCCCGCCCTCTGCTATGATCCCGACCTGAGTATTGTCAATGCTTGCCGCCTGTGCGTGGTGGAGGTGCAGGGCATGGACGGCATGCCCCAGTCCTGCGACCTCGAAGCAACGGAAGGAATGGTGGTCAACACCATCACCCCGGCCATCCGCGAGGTGCGCAAGCGCATCATCGAGGTAATCAAGGCCGACCACGCCAACGATTGCATGATGTGCCCGAAAAACGAGCACTGCGAGCTGCAACTGGCCACGAAGTCGGTCAACGTCGAAGTAAGGGCGGCCAAGAAGCTGGCCTGGCTGGCGCCCACCGACGCCAGCAATCCTTTCTTCACCTACGACCTGCGGCGCTGCATCCTCTGCTACAAGTGCGTGCGCGTTTGCGACGAGGTCGTTGGGGCCAAAGCCATCGAGATGCAGGGACACATGTTTTCCCAGCACGTGGCGCCCCGGGGCGCCTCCCGCCTGGTGGACACCACCTGCATCTCCTGCGGCTCCTGCCTGGCCAAGTGTCCCACCGCGGCCATCCTCACCAAGATTTACCGCGTGCCCACGGAAGAAGTCCGCTCCACCTGCGGCTACTGCGGCGTCGGCTGCGGCATCTATCTCGGCCTGTATTTCGGACAGCTTTCCAGCGTGCGGGGGGACGAGGAAAGCCCGGTCAACCGGGGATATCTCTGCGCCAAGGGGCGTTTCGGCATCGCGGATTTCGTCAACCACGAAGACCGGCTGATGGCGCCGATGGTCAGGAAGGACGATGAGTTGACCCAGGCTTCCTGGGACGAGGCCCTGGACCTGATCGGCAAGACGCTGGCGAAATACAGCAAGGACGAGGTGGCGGTGATCGCCTCGGCGAAGTGTACCAATGAAGACAACTATGTCATCCAGAAGTTCGCCCGGACGGTGCTGGGGACCAATAACATCGACCACTGCGCCCGGCTCTGCCACGCGCCCACGGTTTCCGGCCTGGCCGAGACCTTCGGCAGCGGCGCCATGACCAACTCCATCCAGGAGATAAAGGACGCCGCCTGTATCATGGCCATCGGCTCCAACACCCTGGCGGCGCACCCGATCATCGGCATGCAGGTCAACCAGGCGGTCAAGAAGGGTGCGAACCTGATTGTAATTAATCCCAGGGAGATCGACATTTGCCGCTGGGCTACCCTCTGGCTGCGGCACCGGCCGGGAACCGACGTTGCCCTGCTCATGGGCATCATGAAAGTGATCGTGGACGAAGGCCTCGAGGACAAGGAGTTCATTGCCGCCCGGACGGAGAACTACGAAGCGTTCAAAGCCTCCCTGTCCAGCTTTGGCCTGGACTTTGTGGAGAAGACCACCGGCGTGCCGCGGGAGCAAATCGTCCGGGCCGCCCGCATGTACGCCGCCGGCAAACCTGCTTCCATCCTCTACGCCATGGGCATCACCCAGCACAGCCACGGCACGGACAACGTGATGGCCATCGCCAACCTGGCCATGCTGACCGGCAACATCGGCAAACCGTCGTCGGGGGTCAACCCCCTGCGCGGGCAGAACAACGTCCAGGGTTCCTGCGACGCCGGGGCTTTACCGGACCTGCTCCCCGGCTACCAGAAGGTCTCGGACCCCGAGGTCCGGCGGAAGTTTGAGCAGGCCTGGGACAACTGCCATCTTGACCCGGAACCCGGCCTGACCCTGACGGAAATCTTCAAGGCCGCCGCGGAGGGTAAGATAAGGGCCATGTACCTGGTGGGCGAAAACCCCGCCCTGAGCGACCCCGATTTGCGGCACGTCTGGGAGGGCCTGGAGAACCTGGAGTTCCTGGCGGTGCAGGACATCTTTCTCAATCCCACCGGGCGGCGCGCCCACGTGGTCCTGCCCGCCTGCAGTTTTGCGGAACGCGACGGCACCTTCACCAATACGGAGAGGCGAGTGCAGCGCATCCGCAAGGCCATCGAGCCGGTGGGGGAATCGCGGCCCGACTGGTGGATTACCTGCCAGATCGCCAAGAAGATGGGCGCCAGCGGCTTCGAGTTCGATCACCCCTCCCGGATCATGGAAGAGATGGCCGGCGTCACGCCCATATATGCCGGCATCAGCTATGAAAAACTCGAAAAGGGCGGCATCCAGTGGCCGTGCACCACGCCGGAGCACGAGGGCAGTCCCATACTGCACACTCAAAGCTTTACCCGCGGGAAAGGCAAGTTCGTCCCTCTGGCTTACCGGCCTCCGGCGGAACAGCCGGACAAAGACTACCCGCTAATCCTGACCACGGAGCGGAGCGCCTACCAGTTCCACACCGGGACGATGACCCGCCGGGTGGAGGGGTTGGTGGAACTGAGGGGGGAGGAACTGGTGGAGATGAACCCGGCTGACGCCGAACGGCTGGGGGTCGCCGGCGGCGACCGCGTCAAGGTGACCTCCCGCCGCGGCGAGGTCGAAGCGAAGGCCAGGGTAACTGAAGCTTCGCCTCCCGGCGTCATCAGCATGACCTTCCATTTCGGAGAAAGCCCCACCAACGTGCTCACCGGCGCCAATCTGGACCCGGTGTCCAAGATACCCGAGCTGAAGGTGACCGCGGTCAGGGTGGAGAAGGTCCGGGAGGACGGCGGCGGGGAGGAGGATGTCGAAGACCTGCTCGGCCATATCGAGCAGGTGTCCGACAGCTAGGGCGATTCGAAGATTCCAAGATTCAAAGATTGGAGATTCCCCGCCCCGCAACCCAGCCGCGCAGGAAGGGTTAAGCCTGGGTTAAGCCTCTGATGCCTCAGGTCGAGTCAGTGTCAATGGAACCTACTGGAGGTTACAGGCAGGTAGAAGCGGCCAGTAATTAGCTTGGTTCGCCAGGTGCAAAATCGGGAGGTGATTTAGTGATTTCCCAGGTGCTCAAGAAGTCAGGGTCAGTTACTGTTTCTCCGGTGGAACGTTCACGATATTCCCCCGGCTTGGCTTCGTGAAATGACCGAAGGTCAGGCGGGAGCCAATAGGTTTCACCTTTGCGCGAACCCTCTAGCTGGATTTCAAAACCTCGTCGGTCATCTGCGCTACGAATCTTGCCGTGCATCTGTTTTTGTTCAATGAACTTGCCTTCGTGGTCATAATAGGTCACCCCGATCAGGACCCGCTTGCCCATCATAGCCTTAGCCCTCCCGAGGTCAGACGATGACCAGTTGCCTGTGTTCTTGGTTTGTGTCATAGCGGCATCAACCACATAAGACGCTGGTATCTCCGAGAAACATCAGTCGCCCCACCACTCCAGAGCCTTCTTCTGAAGTTCCAGCGAAGTATACTGGTCGCGAAATTCGCGCAGACCGCCGGCCCAGGTTAGCCTCAGTTTCTTTTGCTTCCTTTTTCTTCTCTTGCTCAGCAAGAACCTGGCGAAATCGCGGACTTCGTCCTGCAATTCCGGCGGTAGTTCCTTCACCAGTTCGTCCAATGTCTTTGTAGCTTTCACCGTTTTACCCCCGCAGGGTGCGTCTACTGTAGCCGGAATTCGTCCTTTTTAGATGGCTGAGTAGTCTGCGGTCCTTGAGAAGGTCACCGGGGACCGGCCGGCAAATCCAGCAAATATTCTAGAGGTTGCCAGTCCCCCGGTCAATAATATCGGTCTCGCCGTGTTGCCTCTCTGGTTATGCACGAGGGTTCAGGACTCTCCGCCAAACCTCATCGCATTCTTGTTTTCCCGTCATCGCTCCTGGCGGACTTCCAGGCCGTCGGAGAGGAAACGTTTGTCAAAGGAGTAGATGACCCTGGCGCCGGCGGACCGGGCGGAGGCCCAGACCATCGCGTCGGCGACGGAGATCCGCCCGGAGGGCCGGCACAGGAGCAAGGCCTGGATGACGAGGCCCGTATCGTTGATGCCGAAAACCGACACGTTTTCTTTCTCAACAAGTTTGATGATACGCTCCATCGCTGCGTCTCTGGGAATCTTGTAAAAGGATATAAGCGTATACGCGGTTTCGGCGATTACTTCGGGGGTAATGACCAGGTCTTCTACCCCGTCTACTATGCGGGCGGCCTGGTCTGTCAATGCCGGCTGGTCGGCAATAAGGTAGCGCAGGATAACGTTCGTATCTACGAAAGAACTCAAGAGGCGCTCTTCTCCTTTTCCAGCCTTTCCTGGACCATGGCGTTCCACGCCTGCTCACGTGCTTTTTCCCATTCGGCCCCGGTTGATATGCGAACGTTTGTCAGGTGGGTCAAAGAGCCCTTGAGGGACTCCCGGTGCCGCGGTGGGACGAAGTATAGTTCAACGTGGTTATCCGCGAGGCGCTGAATCGCTATCCATCCCGGCTGAATACCGAGACGGTCCCGTATCTCTTTGTCAATAACAACCTGGCCTTTGGAACCTACTTTGGTGGACATGGTATGACTCCAATCTAGCGCGTATGACTATATTATCAAAGTAAGAAAAGGAAGTCAAGGTGATTGGCCATCACGTTTCATGGTTGCTGCGTTCTGACCATTGCTTTTGCCTCAATTCTTCTCTAAAATGCAACAAAGGTAAAACCTCTGGGCGCCCGTATCTTAAAAGGGGGGAACACATGAAAGAGAACTTGCTCAGGCTCAAGACCATCCTGGAGGAGAGGGAAAGGGTCTTCAACAAAGTAGTCAAGGAGTACGAGAACTACAAGAAGAACCCGCCGGGGAGCACCGATAGCGCCGTCACGGCGCTGGAACTGACGGTGGCCGCCCTTTTCAATTCCCACACCGACCTGGTGGAAGGCTTCCGGGCGTACATCGGGGCCCTGGAGAAGGAAGCCGGGGCGGCGTGAGGGGAGGTTCATAAGGTTTGTAAGGTTCATAAAGCTACGTAAGGTGGGTTAAGCACCCCGATGCCGCATCGGGGTGCGAACCCACCAGGTGAAATGACGAATGACGCCCCACGACTTGATCGGGGGCGAATGACGATTCGATGTCGAATGCTCCAATGACGAATGAGAGCGGATCCCCGGCATTGGAACTTGGAACGTGGTGATTGGAGTTTGCGAAGCATATGGTGGGTTCGCGTCCCGATGAGTCCTTCAGACAAATCGGGACGCTTAACCCACCCTACGTCTAACCTTACAAACCTTATCAACCACGTTAGGAGGGTGACTCATGGACAAGTACCCTAAGCTGAAAGCGGCGGCGGTGCAGGCGGCCCCGGTGTTCCTGGACCGCGAGGCAACCGTGGAAAAAGCCTGCGGCCTGATCAAACAGGCCGGGGCGAACGGCGCCAACGTCGTCGTTTTTCCCGAGTGCTTCATTTCCGGCTATCCCGAGTGGCTCAGGTTCTATCCCTTTTCACATCCCATCTGCCTGCGGATGGGCAAAGAGCTTTTCAAGAGCGCCGTGGAGATACCCGGCCCGGCCACCGATTTGCTATGCCGGGCGGCAAAGGAGGCGAAGGTCTATGTGGTCATGGGGCTGAACGAACGCCGCCCGGGCATGATCGGGACGCTGTACAACTCCATGCTCTTTATTCACCGGGATGGCTCCATCCTGGGCAAGCGCCAGAAGCTGATGCCCACTCAGACGGAGAGACTGGTGCACGGCCTGGGGGATGGAGCGGGGCTGCGGACTTTCCTCACGGAATACGGCCCTCTGGGCGGGCTGATGTGCTCGGAGAACGGCAACCCCCTCTACCGGTTTGCGCTGGTCTGCCAGGGCGAGGTGCTGCACGCGGCCAACTGGCCGGCCTTTGCCATACCCGGGCGTTCCCGGGAGACGCAGGAGGCCATGCTTATCCGCATGAGGAACTGCGCCTGGGAAGGCCAGCTTTTTGTCGTCAGTGCGGCGGGGGTGGTGACCCAGGAGATGGCGGATATGATCGAGGTGAGCAAGGAGGTCCGGCAGAAGATCGATTCGTGGGGCGCCAAATCGGCCATTCTCGGGCCGAAAGGACAGTACCTGGCAGGGCCGGCGGAAGAGGGGGAAATGATCCTCTATGCCGATCTAGACCTGGAGCAGATCCTGGAAGCCCGGCTCAACACCGACTACACCGGGCATTACAACCGGTTTGACGTGGTGTCCTTGAACCTGGACCAGTCCCCTTACGCCCCGGTCCATTTGAAAACCCGGCCGAACGTGGAGGGGGTGAAGCCCTCCGGCCCGGAAACACCTGACGATTATGACAAGAGGGCGTGTTAGGAGTTCGTTGAGTTATGGAGTTGCGGGGTTAGCCGGGTAGGGTGGGTTAAGCACAGAGGGGCAATGGGGAAACTGCGTGGCTGTGCGAACACACCAAGTGTAATGACGAATGACGACCCCCGACTTGATCGGGGGCGAATGACGATTCAATGTCGAATGCTCGAATGACGAATGAAAGCGGATCCCTGGCATTGGAATTTGGAATTTGGTGATTGGAGCTTGCGAGGCATATAGTATTCGCGTCCCGATGAGTCCTTCAGACAAATCGGGACGCCTAACCCACCCTACGGCTTTCAAATCCCCCTTGATCCCCCTTTGAAAAGGGGGGAGAGGTACAAACCTGATACAATGGTAACAAAATAGACTTGGCACATGGGTAACAGACTGATAAGGTATGGGCAGGAGGAAAAAGCCTATGCCTTGGAAGGAGACCTGTCCCATGGACCAAAAGGT
>JACQUA010000286.1 GCA_016210565.1 Chloroflexota bacterium | reverse complement strand
TGCATTCTTATTGCTCTGAAAATGTCACCCTGAGCGCAGTCGAAGGGTCTTTCGTCTCCACCCATCCGAAAGGTTCTTCGACTCCGACTCGCTGGCGCTCGTCTTCGCTCAGAATGACAGTTTCATCGTTCATTGTCCCGACTCGTCGGGATGGCCGATTGTTGACATTTGAATTTGCTTAGAAGGACTCAGCCATGCCACGATACGGAATGGTCATCGACCTCACAAAATGTGTCGGCTGCAATAGCTGCACCGTTGCGTGCCAGTCGCAAAACCACCTGGACTATGACGAACGGTGGATAAAGCTCAAGGTGAACGAACAAGGGCGCTATCCCACCGTTGTCGAGGAATGTCTTGCGGTGCAATGCATGCATTGCGACGAGCCGCCCTGCGTCCAGGTCTGCCCGACCAGGGCCAACTACAAGCACCGGGACGGATTTGTCCTGGTTGATCAGACTCGGTGCATAGGCTGCAAGTACTGTGTTGTCGCCTGTCCCTATCAGGCCAGGGTCTTCAATGAAAGGGCCGGGGTTACCGGTAAATGCATTTTCTGCAAGCCGAGGGTGGAGAAGGGAGTCCAGCCAGCCTGCGTCGCCGCCTGCCCGACTGGGGCGCGCGTGTTTGGCGACCTCAGCAGCCCGCAGACTGCGATCTCAAAGCTAATAGTCCGCAAAAAGGCCACCAGACTGCTTCTGGAACTGAACACGGCGCCGAACGTTTATTATCTGAGATAAGGAGAAACATGGCCTGGGGCTATCAGATCGCCATCTATCTCTTCTTGGCCGGCACCGGGGCCGGCGCCTTCCTTACCGCCCGGGTTACCGAGATGTATGGCCGGGACAACTTCCGCCCGCTGGTGAGGGCCGGGGCTGTGCTGAGCGGGCCGGTGGTAGCGCTGGGTATCCCGTTTCTCATTCTGGACCTGGGGATCGGCAGGTGGCAACCCTGGCGGCTGGCCTACCTCTACACCAATTTGAGTTCCCCCATGACCTGGGGCATCTACATCCTGACGGCTTTTGTGCCCATAGCATTTCTTTACGGTCTCCTGGAAATAGAAGAAATCAAAGGCCCCTGGCTGAAGCTACGCAAGTACAGGGGCTGGCTGCTCCATATAGGGTCGCTGCTGGCTGTAGCCACGGCTATCTACACCGGACTTCTTATCGGCATCGTGAAGGGCGTTCCCCTCTGGAACACCACGATCCTGCCGGTCCTCTTCGTCACTTCGGCCATATCCTGCGGCCTGGCCGCGGCGGTCGTGCTCGCCATTGCCTGGCCTGTTGGTGACCGCAGGCTCGTCTCCCAGCATTTCTTCTACCTGAACCAGGTCCACGCCGCCATGATCCTGGCGGAGCTGATCCTGATTTTTTCCTGGCTGTTCATCAGCGCCCACGGGAGCACCGCCTCGCAAGAATCCGTGCGCATCCTGATATCGGGGCCGCTGAGCGTCTACTTCTGGATCGGCATCGTAGTCTTCGGCATCGTTGACCCCCTGATCATCTTCGTCTACGAAGTCGTCCAGGGCAGGCCCCTGGTGGGACCGGCCATGTTTGTGAGTGACGGCAGCGTGCTGGTCGGCGGGCTGGTCCTTCGTTACCTGGTCATCACCGCAGCCGTGCCCATTGCCATAAGCTGATTGGCAGGAAGGATATTCCATGTCCACCGACTCTGCACCGCGGAAAAGAATCAACCTGCGGAAACTCGTCCGACCGGGCCTGTTTGTTCTCGGCGGCGCTGCTTTGTTCGCGCTGGGCATGAGGGGAGCGGTCTCTTTTGTGTCTCGCCCCGAGTTCTGCGGCAGTTGTCACGAGATGCGTCCTGCCGCCGAGGAGTGGCTTATTTCATCCCACTACCGGATCAACTGCATCGATTGCCACACCGAGCCGGGGATCGCCGCCGCCGTTAAAGTGGTCCGGTTTGGCTCCCAGAATGCCCTCAAGCATGTCACCGGCGCCTACCAGGTGCCTATCGAGACCGATGTGGACGATTCCAGTTGTGAGCGGTGCCACGATAAGTCTCAGCGTCCGGAACTGATTCCGCAGGCCAGTCTCAAGATAGCCCACAGCAAGCACAAGTCGGAGAAGTGCGCCGACTGTCACGGGCGGTTGGTCCATACCGGCCTGGTGGCGGGTAAGCCGTTGGGTGTCACCCCCGCCCATGTGTCCAACAACTGCCTGACCTGCCACAAGCCGGAGAACTGCCCTCACGGCGACGCCAGGGTATCCTGCGAGAGCTGTCACACCGGCATCATCCCGAATCATAATCTGGCGGAAAAGCGCGGGGTCATGCCCCGGCAAAGCTGCGCCGCCTGTCATGAACAGAAAGGGCTTGGATCGGGAGAGGAATGCCGCACCTGTCATGTCAGCCCTCATGGGGTGAACGCCAACTGCAATCAGTGCCATACCCCGGACATGAATAGCTGGGCAGTCCGCTCCTTCAAGCACCCGGTGAACCTCCTGGGCAGGCACGCCGAACTTAGCTGCAACCAGTGCCATAAGGGGCAGCGCCTCACCGGGTTGAACTACGTGTGCGGCGATTGCCACAAGCCCCCGGCCAATCACTTCGGCGCCCAGTGCGAGACCTGCCATCAAGCCGGCAGCGCCTGGAAGCGATAGACAGATTACAGATTCAATCAGCCATGCCCCAATAGCGCACCATGAACGATGAAAAGAAGCCGTCTTTGAGAAACGAAGCAACGAAGCAATCCCCTGGGCTTTGTGAGAGTCCGCTCCGTTCCGAGAGTCCCGACAGGTCGGGACAAGGCGGACCAGTTGGCTCAACAGCCTGGGAGATTGCTTCGTCCCGACGAAATCGGGACTCGCAATGACATTTTCGGAGCACCATTCCCCGCCCCAGGGGGTGTGGGGAACTCAATAACTCAAAGAACTCAATAACGCAAAAAAGCCGGGCCGATGGTTCGGCCCGGCTTTTTCTTCCGGAAGACTCCTGAGCTTGGTTCTAGTTCAGCGGGACACAGACTCCGTTGACGCAGGCGTGCCCGGGAGGGCAATCGGCATCCAGCCTGCAGGCCAGTCCGGCCGCCACCCGGCTTACCTTCCTGCCGATCCTCTGGAGCCCGAAACCGGCTCCAAAGAGAAACGCCAGGGGCACGCCGAAACCTACAATGACCGGCACGCTCACTACCACGAGTAAGGCCAGGAAGAATCCGCTAACGTATTTCATCTGTTTCCTCCTTTTACCTTTTCAAAATGCCTGTTTATCGACCACGGTTCCATTATTCCGCATTGGCCGCAAAATCGCAACGGGTGAAAGCCCTATCGTTCCCGAACACGACTACCCGTTTGTCTCGCAATACCTCGGCAATTGTGCTCAGAATATGGCACACAAAATAGGGTCAATGTTACACAAGTCTGCTCGCGGCTTTCCGGAGAACCATTCGACTGCGCGCCTCGGTTACCTGCGGACGGGATCGAAGTCCTCCACGCGCAGGGGCTCAAGGTCCTCCATCTCGTGCTCGGCCGGTTCGCGCAGCACAGGCATTCTGGTGATTATCCACCGGTAGACGATGACTTCGATGGTTACAATGCTCACCACTATGGCCAGCTCCCTGAGGTTAAGCAGTTCGCGGTGGGGCAGTTGCCAGTTCAGCGCGATGAGTGAAACATTCAACCGGTTGAAGACGACACCCACCATGGTCAACACGGCGCCAAACCGTATGAGGCCGATGCGTCTGCGGCCCGCGGCATAAGCCAGCAGGATAGAAGGCAGCAGAACAAAGCCCAGGACTTCCACAACGAGCAGCAGGCCGTAGGGCGTAGTCAGGAGCGCCCACGAGTTTTCATGGGCGACAGCGACGACCTTCAGGCCCAGGTAAGTAAACAGCGCCAGGCTAACCGCCTTACCTAGCCCGGGGGTGACCCGATCCACGGAGGCGAGGTAAGGCCCATCGGCATAGGCTTTGAAGCAGGCTTTTGTAATCCAGCTCACAAAGATGACCATGCTGAGACCCGCGGCGATGGCCGAAACAAAAAAGAGTACCGGGATGTACGGCGAATACCAGAGGGGATGAAGCTTTCCCGGGGCCAGCAGGTACATGGCGCCCAGAGCTGACTGGTGCAGAGTGGAGAGAATGACGCCGAATATCGTGACCCCGATGGTGATGCTCAGCGCCCAGCCGCGAATAACCTTAAGATTGAGCCATTCCCAGATGGCCGGCGAAAACTCCAGGAATTGCACGGTGAGATACAGGGCCACGTGCCAGGCCACCAGGAACAGCACGGAAGCCGGACCAAAGGAATAGACCATAGGGTAGGGCAGCCTCCAGGGACGACCGAGGTCCACCAGGAGAAATATGACGGCGAAGGAATAGCCGAGAAACCCGACAAGAATGGCATTCCTCGCGATGGGATGATATTCCTTCATGCCGAAAAGGTAGACCGCAGTGCCCATCAGGAAGCCCGTGGCGGAAAGGGGAACGCCAGAAAAAAGCCCCCAGCTCAGGAACAGACCCCAGGGCTGATCGTCAAGCCCCCCAGTTACAGCCCCGAGTCCTTCGGTAAAGCGCAGGTATAACATATACAGGCCGGGCAGGACCAGCAGACTGAGCAGTACGTTGAGAGGAGTCCCCAGGGACTGCAAGTACTCCCCCGGGCTCTTCCCCTGCAGTATTTTGTCCCGCAGAAGGCTGGAATAGGGATGGCCGTTATTTGGAATGCGATGCATTTGATACCTCGTTTCCGTTCTGTCCGGCGGCCGGACCCGACTGACTGCAATTCCGGTTTCTGGTAAACATGTAGAACCCCCCCAGGAGGGCCGGCCAGATGACCAGCACACCCGGGACCGCGGAAAGGAACTCCTTGGTCAGTTCCGGAAGGGGTTTATCCCCGAGGTCCTCGGGAAAGTCGAGCTGACGGAAAGGCGCCCCAGAAATGTACAGCCAGCCGGTGCCGCCGGCTTCGTACTCGCCGTAGATATGGTCCGAGTACCTGTGCGGCTCATCCGCTATCCTGTCCCTGGCAAGTTCGATCAACTGCTTTCGCTTACCGAACACGAGAGCTTCGACCGGACAGGCCTCCACACAGGCCGGCAAACGGCCCCTGGTAATCCTGGAATAGCACATGTCGCACTTCTTGATGGCCGGGGTGCGGGCATTGAACCAGTCGAAGGCAGGTATGTAGAAAGGACATGCCGTCATGCAGTAGCGGCAGCCGATGCAGACGTCTTCGTTGTAAATGACCGCTCCCTCGGGACTTTTCTTGATAGCGCCCACGGGACATGCCGAGGCGCAGGCCGGCTCCTCGCAATGGTTACACTGCACTTTCCGATACATGGGCGTCGCCAACCAGTCGGGCAGGTAATAACGGTTAACCACGGTATAGGCCCCCGCGTTGGTCCGCCGGTGTCGTTCCAAAACGGACAGATCGTCGAAAGGGTGGTCGGGAACGGGCAAGCTGTTTTCTTCGTTGCACGCCTTTTCGCACCGCCGGCAACCGATACACACATTGAGGTCCGTAAGCACCCCGGACCGGTCCGCCCAGCCTGTTAGCTTTCTTCTGTCCGCGGCCTCGGCCCGGGAGCCATTGATGCCGCTAATCCCGCTCAGCAACGACGCACCGGCCAGGGAGACCACCCCTCTTATGAAGCTTCTTCGTTGTATTTGCACGGCGTTTGACCTCCAAAAAAGCAAAACCGGACAAGACGGAACTAAAATCCGAAGCACTAAATCCGAAATCCTAAACAATATCAAAATACCGATGTCCAAATATCGAAACGGTTTCTCGCCAGCCCCTGGCCTAGAAATTCGTTAGTTGCACGTGGATCCGGGTTTGGAATTTTGGCATTGGAATTTGTCCAGTATTTAGAGATTCGGATTTCGGATTTCTCTTTCCATTTTGCGCAAGACTTGATTCTTAACAGATTATTGCTGAGGCTTATGACAGATGAGGCAGCTATCATTCCCCCTCCCGGCGTGATCGGGCGGCATGCCGGCGCCGGCATGGCACAGCAGGCAATCCCCCCTTCCCGCCGTTTCATGGCGGAGAGCCGCCGGGCCCTCTGCCTTCGCCGACGGCGATGGTTCCGGTTTCACTTCTTTCGCCGGCACGGGTACCGGCGGAGTCGGCCTGGCAGGGATCGGGGACGGCAGCTCTTTGGAGGGCCTGTGGCATAGCTGACAGACACCGTCGGTAGCCCCGGCATGGTCATCCGGCACCCCCGGGATACCGGCGATGGCGCCCCCGTGGCATTGGAGACACTTGTCCCTCGCTGTAAGAGGGTGCGTGATGGACAGGGGTGGGATCGTTGCCTTCACATGGCACCCGGTGCAGGCCAGCGGCCCTGTGTCTCTTTCGCGATGACAAGATATGCAGCGGCGGTGGTAGACCCGGGCCAGGTCCGGTTTGGCCAGGTCTTCCTGGCTCACGGATGTCGGATGGCACTGTCTGCACGGCGGGGACTTCCCCGGACTATGGTGATGGCACAGGCTGCAATCCCCGGTTGTCTTCTGGTGCGACCCGTGGTCGAAAGACGAAGGCCCGTACAATTCGACCAGACTGCCAAAGGTGAACACTTTCGGCTCCGCCAGGGACACCGGCAGGGATGCCGGAGACGGCGTGGCGGTAACCGTCCGAACAATGACAAGAACAATTGCCGCGACGGCAAGCAGCGGCGCAAATCGCAGAGACCGTCTTCCACCGCCTCCCCCGCCGGACGGCTCTGTAAAACGCCAGAAAACAAGGAAACTCAGGAGGAAGGCAACGGCTAGGAGGTACTCTATACCCTTAATGTAGGTGAAGAATTCCAGGAACGTGTGCATTTGGCAAGCCCTCTTTCTTTTGCTGGGTCCCCCGGCCCCAACCTTCGGAGATTTTTCCGGCTTAGCTCAAGTTACATGGATCCTTCCCCCGGTTCGCGGACCGGCAGGCTCGGCCTCTGGTAAAGCCGTCAACGGGTATGGCGCACCTCACCACCAGGGCGTTTTGTCCATTCTCACAGGCCATAATATCGCCCGTCACAGGTACAGTCGGCATTATATCATGGGGTCTTTTTGCTGTCAACCGCAGTGTACAATGTTGGACATGATTGAGTATTATGGACACACCACCTTCTACCCATTCGGAACCCCAGCCGTAGGGCGGGTTAAGTGTCCCGACGCGGCATAAGGACGCGAGCCCACCATTCCCGCTGGTAGGCTTTGACAGCTTTGTTCTTGTGCCCTTGCGATGGCGGGTTCGCATCCCGATGCAATCGGGACTTCGCCACAACCCCCCTGTGCTTAACCCACCCTACCTGGCTTAGGTATTTTCTGCCTAGTCATCATAGGCAAGACGGCAGTTGCGCCCACCAGCAGGGAGTGCTATTATGTTATCAGGGAGTGAGAAGACCGGGGAGAGGCAGGACGAAATGCCTGCAAAAGCAGGCCGGTCAACAATAGAGAACGAAAGGAAGGTCACAAATGCAGGGCGATACCTTCGGCGTCCTCAGGGCGTTGTGGCTCGCGGTGGCGTGGGGCGTGCCGGCAGTCATTTTGGGTTTGCTCGCGGTCTTCATCGTGGGCTTCCCACTTCTGACACTGGCCGGCGCCTTTCTGCGGATACGCGCGGCTCTCCGCCGGAAAGCAATAGAAGCCCGTGCCGCTTCCGAAGCTCGTCCGTAGCACGCAGGGCTAAGCGCGCCGATGGCATCGGGACGCCAACCCACCGTGTATTGCTGTGAAACCGGGGTGGGGAACCTTCTAATGTTGAATCTGCAAGCTTCAATCCCTCTTGGTGGGTTGGCACAGCCACCCTCGTTCCCCCCACCCCTCTGTGCTTAACCCATCCTACGTGGCTCCGCCCCACGGTAACCCCACCCCCCTAACCGCCAGGTTTGCCCGTCTTCTCCAGTTCCAGCGGATGTTCCTCCTCCATCCGTTTCGGCGATATTTTTCCGTCAAATATCGCCGGGTCGAGGGGGAACACCTCCGGCCTCAGGTGAGCGCTGTACAGGTGCCAGATCACGATGGTCAGAAACGCCAGCATCGCTTCGTTGCGGTGAAACTCCTTGGACGCCGCCACCACCACCCCGGGAAGAAGGAGAGTCACGGCAGCGGGATAAATCAGGACTATCCCGGTGGCGATCATAACCAGTCCTCCAAAGACCATGCCCCAGTACTCGAACTTCTGTCTGAAATCGTACCTGCCGCTCCGGGGCAGCGGCGCAGGCATCCCCAGCGAGTACTTCAAGTAGCTCGCCGCGTCCCTGGCATCCTTCAAATTCGGAAGCATGCTGGGCAGGACCGCCCTCCTCACGAACACGGAATAGATGATATGGACAAAATGGTTGCCATAGCTGACAGCAAACAGAACGCCAAAAATCCGGTGGATGAGCCGGGTGCTGTCAAACCCACCAAGAGCTAGAATCATGGTCTGCGCCCAACCGCTCTCGTAATACCTCTGGGCGACCCCGGTGACTACCAGCATGTAGAACGAAACAAATACCGCCCAGTGCTCCAGAAGCCGGGCGACATCGAATCTCCGGTAGTCGGAGACTTCCGGTTCCGGCAGGGACGGTTGGCGGGCCGGGGCCATGCCGTTGTTCTGGGTCATCGTTTTTTCACCGCCCTCCACAGGTCCACAGCTATGTGAAGGACCAGACCTATGACAACGAAGGGGATGAATACCCGGTAGACCGAACGCACCACGAAGATAAGCCGGGCCTGGTCCCAGGAAGGCTCATAGTGAGAAAGCCAGGCAGATGGAAAATTATCGCTGGCATCGGGATGACACCGGCGGCAAGTCTTAATCAGGTTGGTCTTGAACACGCTGGATTCCGGGTCCTTGATGCTACGGATATCATGGACCCCATGGCAATCGGTGCAGACAGGCACGAAGGTCTGCGGGGAGACCAATTCGGACTTCAGTTCCCTTTGTCTGAGGCTCACCGCGGCGCCGTGAAAATCCTGCAGATAATTCTTGACCACGTCCGCAGACAGGCCGTATTTGGCAGCTATTTCGGGACTCGCGTGGCAGGCGGCGCAGATATCCACCGATTGGTAGTGAAAAGTGAGAGTCCGCGGGTCCCTGATGTCATGAGACTTGTGGCAATCGCTACAGACCGGAACGTCTCTGATGCCTTCCCCCGCGAGGGCCTTGCCGTGAACGCTATCCGCATAGCCCCCGTAGACTCTGCTGTGACACGTGGAGCAGGTCCGGGATATCTCGGTCTTGGACTGCTTGCCCTGAATGTAGTGCGACCCGTGGCAATCGCTGCATACCGGGGCTTCCTTCCTGCCTTCGGCCAGAAGCCGGGTATGAACGCTGTCGCGGGTGCTGGAGTATTCCCCGGGGTGACATTTCCGGCAGGTCTCTCCCTGAGCAAGAGCATATTCGCGCATGCTTTTTGCCCCCAGGGGGGGATGGGGAAAACCTGAGATCTGGTCGTGGCAGTTCGCGCAGGCAAAGTTCGCGCCGTGGACCGACCTGCCGTAACGCTCGGAGTCCACGAAGAGAGGCAATTCCTCCCCGCCTGCCAGTTTGGAACTCAGCCCGGGCCGGCCATGACAGGTCTGGCAGGCCTCAGCGGCGGGCTGGACGGCGGGTGGCTGCTGGGCGGGCCGGGGTGGTGGGACCGCCGGTGCAGCCGCGGCGGTCGAACCGGCCGGCGCCGGCTGCGCCGCCGGACGGTGGCATCCCTGGCACGTCGCCTCCGTGTACCCCACATGGTTGCCCGGTACCGGTTTGATTCCCCCGGCGACATGGCATTGCAGACACCGCTCCTGGCCGGCCCCACCGTGAGGTATGCCCGGAATCCCCTGGGCGATGGCCGTCTCCCGTCCGACCGCGATCCCCAGAACCAGCACCGCCGCCGCTGCTACTACGAGACCGATGACAGGCAGACGGCGCGTGACCCACTCACGGCGTCTACTTTTCAACTTCTTTGCCCTCCGGGAAACTCAAAACTTTCCCTATCTTGCGGGCCAGAAGACCGCCCACCGTGTAGAAACCCAGGAATGGAATGGCAAAGACGTAGACGACGGAAGCAACGAGAGCATAGACCATAGCTACGGGGGAAGCCACCCTTAGAAAACCGCTGCCCTTCCGGGCCAGGCCGGTATCCTCGCTCCAGACCAGATCGCCATCACACAGACTGATGAAGCTGCGCTTTGGGGCGACCCGGGGCGACTTTAGCGATGCCTTCCACATCCTCACAGCTCCCACGACGATGGTCGCGGCGCAGGCCGCCGCCAGTACCAGAATGAACACCGTCAGGGGTCTGCTGAAGAAGTGCGCGGCGATATCAATCCAGTCCGTTGTCGTTTCCTTGCAAGCGCTGAACGGATGACCCGGACCGGCCTGCGCGGCCGGCCAGATGACCGACTGAACCAAGCTAAGTATAAGTCAAACCTCCCCAAAACACCAGTCCCACTCAAACACCGGAAAACCCGTAGCGACACCCCCCATGGGCGTCGAAGAGCTGGCTCCCTTCCACGAACGACCCCGATGCATCGCGGGTCGCTACAGGCGGCGTACGCTCCTGCCAGTGTCGGAGTTGCCGCGCACCGGGGATTTCTGGGGGGGGCGGCCCGCTTCAGATTTCACCAATTTGTAACTAATCCGTGACGGGTTTTATGACTATTTGATGAACCTGCCGCTATACTCGCAACCATCAGCGCCACTTGCCTGACAAAAAACCGAGGAGGAAGCAATTGAAAAAGATAGAATCCGCTCTGCTCGCTATCGTGGTCCTTGCCGCCCTGGTCATCCTAACGGCCTGTCCCCAGCCGCCACCGCCGCCGGCCACGCCACCCCCCGCCACGGTCTCTCCCGCTTCCCCTTCGCCCGCGCCGCCTCCACCCACCGCCAAGCCGACTGTGGCGCCGAGTCCCAGTCCGAGCCCCAAACCAGCGACGCCAACCACCGCCCCAACAACGCCGGCGCCAAAGCCCAAGCCCACTCCGGAAGAAGCTAAACTGCCGGAAGTCAGTATCGAGTCGCCAAAGGAGCTGGAGAACGTCCTTGCCGGTGACATCAAGATTTCCATCAAAGTGGCCAACTTCAATATCGTCAATAAGCTCGGCGCCACCAACACCCCCGGCGAGGGTCACATTCATTACTATCTCGACGTGGCACCACCCACCACCCCCGGCCAGCGCGCCGTGACTGCGGCCGGCACCTATGCCGCCACCGCCGCCAACTCTCATACCTGGGCCAATGTTAAGCCGGGAGGCCGCGTTTTCGCCGTCCAGCTTGTCAATAACGACCACACGCCTCTAGCGCCGCCGGTCGTCGCCGATGTCAGGGTAAATGTCCAGGCCCCGACCGGGCCCGTGGTCAAAATCATCTCCCCGTCCGGCCGTCTCCCGGCGCCCGGGGATCTCAAGGTTACCGTTGAGGTTTCCAACTTCAACGTAGTCAACAAGCTGGGACAGCCCATCGCAGCGGGTGAAGGACACATCCACTACTACCTCGATGTCGACCCGCCTACCAGTCCGGGCCAGCGCGCAGTGACCGCCCCCGGGACTTACGCTGCCAGTACCGCGATCTCGCATACCTGGACTGCCATCCCCGCCGGCCGGCACAAACTCGGCGCCCAACTGGTCAATAATGACCACACACCGCTGTCTCCCCCCATCGTCTCAATCGTCGAAATAGAAATCACGTCGGAAGGCCCCAGCGTGTCGATAACCTCCCCTAAGACGGGTGACAGCGTTGCGGCGGGGCCAGTGAAAGTCTCGGTGCAACTTACCAACTTCAAACTGACCGACAAGCTGGGACAGCCCAACGTGGCTGGGGAAGGTCACATCCACTATTTCGTGGACGTTGATCCTCCTACCGCCCCGGACAAACCTGCCGTCACCGCTCCCGGCACCTACGCCGCGGCCGCCGCCGATTCCTACACCTGGCAGAACGTAGCTGGCGGAAGTCACACCTTCGCGGTGGAGCTCGTAAACAACAATCATACCCCACTGGTCCCACCGGTGACGGCTAAGATCACGGTGACCGTAACAGGCCCGGGAGCCACCCCGAAACCGGCCACGCCCGTTCCATCAGGACCGTCGGTGCGCCTGAACATAGCAGCAGTGGGCTTTGCCTTCAACCCCAGGACCATTTCCGTAGCGCCCGGCGCCAATGTCAGCGTCGTGTTCAATAACAGCGACCCGGTATCCCATAACATAGCAGTATATGAGGATGCGGCCTATACCAAGGAGATCTTCAAAGGGCAGATCATCAGCGGGCCATCGACAACCGCCTATCAGTTCACCGCACCGGCTAAGCCGGGGAGCTACTACTTCCGCTGCGACGTCCATCCGGCGATGACCGGGTCGTTCACGGTTTCCAGCGCCGAGCCCACCCCGCCACCGGCAAACGGAGGGATGGGCAACGGAGGTGTGGGTGGCGGCGGCGGATACTAATACAAAGGTGATAATGGTTGAACGATGATTAACGGAGAAGGCGTGGCTTTCACCGCAAAGGACGCAAAGGCACCGTAGCGACACCCCTCGTCCACCTTGCGGACTCTCGCAGAGCGGTGCGGATGTCCAATACCCAAGTTTATCAGCCGGCAAACGACAGGGACAAGCCCTGTCGCTACGCTCCTGCGAGCCTCGGTGACCTCTGCGGTGAAAGCGCATATCGCGAGGAAGCGATCGAAAAGGATCGTATCGATTGACGCCAGAAGCCTGTTTGTCATCTGCACTCTGGCGGCGGTGCTGGTCCTGACGGCCTGCCCCCAGCCGCCGCCACCGCCGGCCACGCCGTCCCCACCCACGGTCGCTCCGGCCTCTCCTTCGCCCACGCCGCCTCCCCCCACCACCAAACCAACCGTGGTGCCCAGTCCCAGTCCAAGTCCCAAACCAGCAACGCCAACCACCGCGCCAACAACCCCGGCGCCAAAGCCCAAGCCTACTCCGCAAGAAGCCAAACTGCCCGAACTCAGTATCGAGTCGCCAAAGGAGTTGGAAAACCTCCCTGCCGGTGACATCAAGATTTCCGTCAAAGTGGCCAACTTCAATATTGTCAGCAAGCTCGGCGCCGCCAAGACCCCCGGCGAGGGCCACATTCATTACTATCTCGACGTGGAACCACCCACCACCCCCGGCCAGCGCGCCGCTACTGCGGCCGGCACCTACGTCACCGCCGCCGCCAACTCTCATACCTGGACCAATGTTAAGCCGGGAGGCCGGGTTTTCGCCGTCCAGCTTGTCAATAACGACCACACTCCCCTGACGCCGCCGATCGTGGCCGATGTCAGGGTGAATGTCACCGCAGCGGTGGCGCCAGTGGTCAGAATCATCTCCCCGTCCGGCCCTCTACCGGCCACCGGGGTGAAGGTTACCGTTGATGTCTCCAACTTCAACTTGGTCAGCAAGCTGGGACAGCCCAACATGGCTGGCGAAGGACATATCCATTATTTCCTGGACGTCGATCCTCCCACCACCCCGGACAAACCCGCGATCACCACTCCCGGCACCTATGCCGCGGCCGCCGTCGGTTCTTATGCGTGGCAAAACGTGACGCCAGGAAGTCACACCTTTGCCGTCGAACTGGTGAACAACAATCACACCCCCCTGGTCCCGCCGGTGACAGCCAAAGTCAGCATTACGGTCACGGGACCGCAGGTGGCCGCCCCATCCCTCAAAATAACCTCTCCGACCGCCACTTCGACAGCCCCGCCAGGGGACGTCACGGTCTCTTTGCAGGTCACCGGATTCAATCTCACGGACAAGCTGGGCAAAGAGAATGCGGCGGGGGAAGGACACATCCATTATTTCATCGATGTAGACGCACCCACCACGCCCGGGAAGCCGGCTGTTACCGGCCCTGGCACCTATGCCGCTTCCACTGCGATGAGCTACACCTGGAAGAATGTCGCGCCCGGCTGGCACTCCTTTTCGGCAGAGATGGTGAACAACGACCACACGCCACTAACCCCACCGGTCGTGGCCATGATTTCCACTGTCGTTGCCCAGCCGGGAACGCCGGAAATTGCCATCAATGTCAGCGCGCAGGGTTTCTCTTTCAGTCCGGGCCAGATCACCGTTCCGCCCGCAACCATCCTCAGAATCGCGTTCAATAACCGTGACGCGGCTTCTCACAACATCGCCATCTACGAGGACGCCTCTGCCAGCAGGCCCGTGTTCAAAGGAGAAATCATTGCCGGCCCATCGACAACGACGTATCAGCTCCTCACCCCGAGCAAACCGGGAACATACCTCTTCCGGTGCGACGTCTACCCCACGATGACAGCGGCCTTCAGAGTTTTCGTCAGCGAGTATTGATGCCGCTGCGGTTGACCCCATGCCCTCTCCGCAGCGTCTTCCTCAGTTCCATCCAGAAGATAGTTGCCAGGGGGACGGTCACAGCCAGGGTCCAGTCTAAAACCGCCAGAGGCGCGACCCTCACGGACTCGCGGATTGTCGCAACGCCCGTAACCAGGACCAGGAAGACCAGCACCGCCCCGGCCCAGGCGAGCATCACCCGGTTCGAAATCAGCCCGACCCTCCATAGCGGCTCGGACCGTGAACGCATATTGAAGGCCAGGAAGACGTGCCCCATCAGCCAGGTGGCAAAGGCCAGGGTCTGCGCCTCGGTCTGCCCCCGCCCGGAATACAGGGCGAAGAGATAGTTGATGATGACGGCTCCCGCCAGACTGACGCTCCCCAGGGCGATACTCCGGACCATCTCTCTGTCCACGAAAGGCGCCTTCGGCGCCCGCGGAGGGCGTTTCATAGCATCAGCTTCTATCGGTTCAGCGACAAACGTGGCGGAGGCGGCCAGGTCCATGAACAGCTCCAGCAAGATAATCTGGATGGGAGCGAAGGGAAAAGGCACTGCCACCACCAGGGACGCGAGGAAGCTGAGCACCAGCGCCACCTTAACGCACAGGTAATAGGTAATGCCCTTTTTCAGATTGTCGAAGATCTTCCTTCCCTCCCTCACCCCGGCGGCAATGGAAATGAAGCTGTCATCGCGGAGCACCATGTCCGCCGCCTGCCTGGCCACTTCGGTGCCCGTCTCGCCCATGGCCACCCCAATGTCCGCACTCTTCAGTGCCGGCGCATCGTTGATACCATCGCCCGTGACAGCCACCACCTGGCCCATGCTTTTCAGGGTCGACACTATTCGCAGTTTTTGCTCCGCGGTGATCCGCGCGAAGAGAGAAGTCTGCCACAGGGCGTCTCGCAACTGCTCATCGTTCATGACAGCCAGATCGGCTCCGGTCACTGCCTTTCCGCCGGTGGCTATGCCTACCCTGGCGGCTACCTTCTCGACGGTCAAGGGATGGTCGCCGGACACCACCACCGTCCTCACGCCGGCGCCTTCGATTTCTTGGATGGCCTCTTTAACTCCCTGTCGCGGCGGGTCGGCCAGGCCGACCAGCCCTGCAAACGTCAGGCCCGTCTCCGCTTCATCTTGGGAGATTCTCGAGGGATCCGTCACGGACTTGCAGCCGAAGGCGATGACCCTCATCGCCTCGCCGGCCATGGCCTCCACCTGTTGTCTGATAGCCTTCGTATCGGCTTCAGTCCTGGGTCTATCAAGGCCCTCGTGAAAGACGTCCGTGCTCCTCTCCAGCACAGCTTCCGGGGCGCCCTTCACAAAGACGAACCCCCCCTCTGCCGTTTGATAGGTTGTGGACATCAGCTTGCGCCGGCTGTCGAAGCTGAACTCCTTCCTCAGTTGGTATTCCTTCTCCAGCTCAGAAGGAAGTATCCCGGCCAGGGCCGCGGCCTCGATGATAGCCCGGTCCACCGGGTCCCCGGAATAGCCGTCTCCCCGCATTCGCTTCATCCCCGAGGTCAGCATGCCGGCCCTCAAGACGAAAAGCTCCCCGGGCGATAGGTCCTTTCCGGTAAATGCCCTGATGCTGCCCTCGGAGGCCATCGCCGAAAGGGTCAGCCGGTTCTCGGTCAGCGTCCCGGTCTTGTCGGTGGCGATAATGGTCACACTGCCCAGGGTTTCGGCAGATCGAAGGCGCTTCACCAGGACATTCCGGCGTGACAGCGCGTAGGCGCCCACCCCCAGCACCATGGTTACCACGATGGGAAGCTCCTCCGGTATGGTGGCGAAAGACAATGAAAGCCCGGTCAAAACCATGTCCTTCAGCGGCTTCCCCTGCAAGAACCCCACCGCGGGAACAAGCAGGCTGAAGAATGCGGCCACCCAGACCAGGAGTCCTGCCAGTTGCTTCATCGCCAGTTGCAGCGGTGTCTTCGGCTCTTTGGCTTCCAGAACCAAACCGGTGATCTTGCCCAGCTCGGTATTCATTCCGGTGACGGTGACCACCGCCGTCCCTCTGCCCCGTGTTACCGTGGTGCCGGCAAAGACCATGTTGACCCTTTCCGCCAGCGGAGTCTCGACGGGCAATACGCCGTCGTCCTTGTCCACCGGCGCCGCTTCGCCCGTAAGGGCGGACTCGTCAACCTGCAGGCCGAAGCTCTCCAGGCACCGGGCGTCGGCCGGCGCGCGTCCCCCGGCTTCCAGCACCAGGATGTCCCCGTGGACCACCTCTTCCGAACGGACCGATCTGTAGCGGCCATCCCGCACCAGGGGCACGCTGGCCGGAGAAAGCTTTCGCAGGGCCGCCACCGCCTTTTTCGCCCGGTATTCCGTCCCGATCTCAATAAATACCAGCAGCGCCACAATGACCAGAATGGTCAGGGCGTCCCGGGTCTCCCCCCAGATGCTGTAGACGGCGCCGACCACCAGTAACAGCAGGATCATCGGCTCGGTGAACTCTTCTTTGAGAACGCCCAGGAAGGTTACCGTCCGTTCCCTGACAAGCCGGTTCGGCCCGGAGCGCCCGAGCCTCTGCCCGGCCTCAGCCTGCGTCAGCCCCGCCGGGGACGACGCCAGGGCTTGGAGAACCTCTTCCTTCGTCTGAGTCCAATAAGTCTTGTCTTGAACCATGTCCGGTCTCCGGGAGCCGTAGTCGCACCCTTCACGGGTGCGCCGACAGCCCGTAGCGACACCCCCTGAGGGTGGCGGACGATCGATCGGCGGCTATCAAGAATACGACAGGGGTCCCGATGCATCGGGATCGCTACGACCCCCTGAAGAAACCAAGCAAGAACGGCTCGGGCCAGGGTACGCTGATGATCATCTCAAAGATTCCCCAGAGGGCGGCGAAAGAGACAAAGCAGATCACCAGCGCTATGTACCACCGCGAGCCGTGGGTGAGCGGATAAAGGAAAGCGAAAAGGGGAATGGCTATCTGGAACCCGGCCAGCCAGATAGCCAGGATGGCGCCTAGTATCCACGCCCAGATATCGATCGTTCGCTTCAACGCCGCCCGCCCCCTCTGGCTTTCATCCACCGCTATGTCCATGCCGGACGGATCATCGGAACGGTCCGAACCCCGGCGGACTTCAAGATAGACCTGGACCAGGCACAGTACCAGCGTCACGCTTCCCAGGGTCAGTACCAGAATCGAAGCGCGAAGCGGCCATTGCAACGCGGTGACCAGCGCCAGAGCAAAGAAGACGGCGATGACCAGGGTGAAGTAGGTGGCAGGCCTGAATCTCATCCAGCAACCCTGTCTGCCAGAAGCTTTTGCCTTTTCTCCTGCCTCCGCTGCCACACAGGAACAAGGACTACCGTAACGGCAATCATCACGAAAAGGAGGATAACCCCCGGCCGCCACAGCCACTGCGTCCCGTACCGCGCGCTGGCGAGCCACAGGTACTTTTCCATTATGGGGCCGAGGACGATGCCCAGGATCAGCGGCGCCCTGGGCCAGTTCGCGAGTTTCATGAAGAAACCGAGGACGGCAAAACCCAGCAGCATCAGGAGGTCCTGGAAAGCATAGTTAGCGGTGAAGGCCCCCAGCAAGACCAGCACCAGGATTACCGGCACAATCATATGGAAAGGCCAGAAGGCCATTCTGGAAATGGGCCGGGCCAGGAACAGGCACAGACCCGCGGCGATGACATTGGACAGGACCAGCGTCCAGATGACGGCCCAGACAATATCGACCTTCTCGGTGAGCAAGGATGGCCCGGGCTGAATGCCCACTGCCAGGAACGCCACGAGAATGAGGGCCGTGGAAGTGCTGCCGGGGATCCCGAAGGCCAGGGCCGTGATGTAGGCGCCGCCCGCGCCCCCGTTGTTCGACGCCTCCGGAGCGATGACCCCGCGGATATCTCCCTTGCCGAAATTCTCTTTGTTCCGGCACGTCTGAACGGCGTGCCCGTAAGCGAGCCAGGCAGCGGTGGAACCGCCGATGCCCGGGACAAAGCCTACCCAGGTACCAATAGCCGAGGAGCGCAGCACCAGGAACCAGTGGCGGAAGCTGTCTTTCACTCCCTGCAGAAGCCCCGAACCGTAGGTCACTTTTCGGGCAATGCCGGCGCCGCCGACGGCCATGCTGATGACCTCGGGTATCCCGTAGATTCCCAGGGCCACCAGGACTATATCGATGCCATCCCAGAGATAGGGCTGGTCGAACACCCACCGGTCAGTCCCGGACTTGGGGTCCAGGCCGACCATCATGATAAAGATGCCGAAGACGCCGGCGATCAGCCCCTTGACCGGCGCCCTGCCGCTCAGCACGCCCACCATGCTGATGCCCCACAGGGCCAGCATGAAGTATTCCGGGTATCCCAGTCCCAGGACCAGGGGGCGCAGAAAAGGAATGGAAAAGGTCAGCACCACCGCCCCGAAGATACCCCCCATCGCCGAAACCGTCAGGCCCGCCGCTACCGCCCTGGCCCCCTCTCCCTTCCTGGTCATGGGGAAGCCGTCAATAATAGTCGCCAGGGACGAGGAACTGCCCGGTATCCCGGTCAGCACCGAGGTGATGGTGCTGCCGGTGGAGGAAATAGCGTCTATCGATACCAGGAGGGCGATAGCGGCATACGGGCTGAGGCCCATGGCGAAAGGCAGTGCCATGGTGAGAAGGGCCGTGCTGCCGATGCCCGGCAGTATGGCCACCACGGTCCCGGCCCCGATCCCTATCATCATGAGGGCGAACGTCTCGGGACGCATCACCCCCATCAAGCCATTGAGTGAGGCTTCCCACATCTGTCGGCTACTTGCTGATGATGCCGAACTTTATCATCAGTTGCCTGTTATACTCCAGGGCCTCCGCCGGGGCTTGCAGCACCGTCTTCAACATGTCGTCGGTCTCCTTCCCCACCCCCACATCGTAGGCTTCGGTCACCATCTTCTTGACCGTCGACTCGAATTCTGAGGACTTCGTCATCTTGCCAAAGGCATCGGTGAGTATCGCCATAACATTGTCCGGCGTTCCCGGGGGCGCCGCCAGCGACTTGTCTACGGCGTTCGGACCCACCCAGGCCAGATAGGCTTGCCAGGGCAGGCCCGATGGCTTCTTGCTCCCCATGACTTCCTCAAAAGTGGCAATGTCGGGGAAGTCGGGCCGCCTTATGAATTTGCCGTCTTTTATGGACCCGGTCGTGGCAATGGTTTCCGCCAGGCCTTCCTGAAGCATGCGCTGGACGATAAAGGAGTTTGACGTTGCAAAAGCGTCCAGCTCGCCGCGCCGGAAACCGAGTTCCATCTCACTGGTGCCGCCGAGGCCGGGTAGCCAGCGGACGTTCCAGCCCAGGAACTCCCTGCCGAATATCAGCATTATCTGCCAGGTCTCCGAGCCTTCCTTCGTCCCAACGACCAGCGGCTCGCCGCGGGGGTCGGTCAGCCGCCCCTGTAGTCCTTTCCGGACCATCAGCACGCTCTCCGCCCTGGACACGTTGCCGACGTATCTCATCTTGGTAAGGTCGTACTTCACGATTCCGCGGCTGGTCAACTGCAGGGAAACAACGCCGGATCCGTGCTGCAACAGCGATAAGCCGTCGGGTTTGGTCTTTTCATAGAATATGTTCGTCCCCACAGTCCCGCCACCACCGGACTGGTTCCGCACGATGATTTTCGGATTGCCGGGTATATGTTTCGGAAGCATCGCCGCCGTTATCCGCCCCATGGTGTCGGTGCCGCCGCCGGCGGCCGAGTCCACCAGGATTTCAATCGTTTTTCCCTGGTAGTAGGTTGTTCCCGAAGGCGCCGGCTTCTGCGTCGGCCCCGCTGCCTTCGCGGTGGGCGCCGCTGGCGATGCCGGCGCGGCGGGTGGGTTGACAGGCGGCGCTTCAGTTTTTGGCTTTGGCGTTGCCTGCTGGACCGGCGGCGGTGAGGTGGTGGCCGGAGTCGGTTGCCCGCAAGCCGATACAACAATTACTGCCACCCCAATCAACAGTACCACAAGTAGCGATCTTTTCATTCCGGGGGCCTCCTTTATCAACCAGTTGCCAGCGGCAAATCTGTTGCCATTAGCAGCAACGACGTCTGAGAACGGACGCACCTTGCCTGGGTACCCTGTATCGGCTCACTTCGGCCTAGACTTATAAAGACCGGTGTTACCCTTCCGGCGACAGTTCGAATAGACTGCTTGCCAACGGCGAGCAGTAGGAGAGAAGCACGCTTCATTATAGCACAGGACGTCAAGGGAGAGCCGGGCAGGACATGACCTCGCTTGACATTGCCTGTTGGATTCGCTATGATACCTTGTTCTTTGGACAGGATAGGGTATTTACACCATGACGAAAAATGTATTCCGCGTACTGGTAGTTGATGACGAAGCGCGTATCCTCAATTTTCTGCGGGCCAAGCTGAAGGTTTCCGGCTACGAAGTCCTCACAGCCACCAATGGTATGGAGGCCATAGAAGTCATCCATACACAGGAACCGGACCTCGTCGTTCTGGACATTCTCATGCCGAAGATGAACGGGCTCGACATGCTCAAGCAGCTCCGGACTTTTTCCTCAATCCCGGTCATTATCCTCAGCGCCAAAGGCGCCAACGGGGACAAGATCCAGGGCCTCACCCTGGGCGCTGACGATTATCTCCCCAAGCCCTTTAACCCCGACGAGCTCGTGGCCCGCATAGAAGCCGTGCGGCGACGGGCCAAACCCGAGACGACTGTCCCGGTGATGGAGACCTTTTCCCTGGGGGACGCCACAGTTGACTTCAAGAAGCACACGGTGACGGTCGGCGGCCAGGAAAAATACCTCACCCGGATCGAATGGCTTCTCCTCAGTGAGCTCACCCATAACGCCGGGCGGCTCATGCCCTATGAAGAACTGCTGAGCCGGGTCTGGGGGCCGGAATACCGCAACGACGTGCAACTGCTGCGCACCTGGATCAGCCGCCTCAGGTTCAAACTTGAAGACAGCCCCGCCAAGCCCAAGTTGATCTGTACCGTTCCCAAGACGGGCTACATCATTAACGAGCCCGCATCGTGCCCCCCTCTTTCGTAACCAGAACTGTACCCCCTCCGTAGCGACCTTCGACTTGTCGGGGGCATGCCTGGGTCGTCCACCGGCGCCACGATCCCGACGCCTCGAGGCAAGGGGCGTCGCTACGGTTTCCCCGCCATCACCCCACACCGGAACACGTCCTTCCCCGAAACCTGTCTGGGTGAAGGCGGGACCGGTAACCCATCTACCCTGGCGTTGCTCTCCCTCACAAAACCGTTTCGTTCGGTGCACCCAACAAGACCTGCCGCAGTCTCCCGGGCTGTCCTGACGGACGCCATGTCACACTTTTGTTACGATTTGCCACCATATTTTATGACTATTTAACTCGCGCGCCGCTATGATGTCTCAGGCGTTCGTCTCCCCCCTTTTTCAAAGGGGCACAAGGGGGACCGGCTGGAAAAACTTGCAACCAATGATCAGTCGTCAATTGCTCGAAGCATTATTCCATGACATCCTGAACTATGGCTGAAGGAAAGCGCGTCGCTATCCTGACCGAAACAGGGTTTCAAGAAATCGAGCTTCGGGAACTCACGAGGGCCATGCGTGACATGGGCTTCAGGGTTGACATTGTGGGCGCCAGTCCCGGCGAAACGTATAAAGGCAGCGATGGGGAAGCCACTATACGCGTGGATGTTCAGGGTAACCGCGCCAGAGTCGATGAATTCGACGCCATCATAGTTCCGGGGCTTAACGCCGGCAGCAGAATGCACCTCTCTCAAACGGCCATTGACCTGATCAAAGAGGCCGACTCCAGGGCCAAAATCATCGCCGCCATAGGCTACGCGCCGCGGCTATTGATTTCCGCGCAAATCGCTCAGGGCCGCCGGGTCACATCGGCTCCCGAGCTGGCAGAGAGCCTCAAAGAGGCGGGGACCCAGTGGGTTGACTTTCCCGTGGTGCGCGATCGCAACTTAATAACGGCCCGCAAGCTCGTGGACCTGCCCAGATTCTGCAAAGCGATAATCGAAGCCGTCGGCGTCGACTTCTAGTGCTTAATTGCAGAAGAAAAGCCTGACGAGGGAAAAGACCCTTCGACTGCCCCTTCGCTTTGCTCAGGGCTTCGGCGGGTGACAGCCACGGTGGCCTGTCATCAGCCACGGCGGCCTGTCATCAGCCACGGCGGCCTGTCATTCTGAGCGAAGCGAAGAATCTTTGCGCGCAATTCTCCAACCAAGCACTAGCTTGCCTGTTGTTGTCCTTGCCGGGGACCGCCCGGGTGGCGCAGGCCTCCGTGCCTGCGCGGTCATTTCCTGCTTCGGGTTGGGCAGTGCAAATCCTCGTTGCCGGCCAACCTACGGCACTTGTTGCAACAAAAATAGGGTAGTTATTACCTCATCTAATAGAGCGTTTCATGTATTATAATACCCCGGCGTTTAGTGTATCATATTCTCAAAATCAGGGATTAATCCTCCATGCTTGGCCGGCCAAGCACCATCAAGGATCAGAATAACGGCTCACAGGCACGGAGGCCCGTGATGCCGTCCGTCTTCGTAGCAAGACCTTTACGCAAGGACAACAGTTGCCACCACCCCTCCGTTCTTTTAGAGAATTCTTCAGCGATGTCTTCGTAGCCATCGGTATCTCTTTCCTCGCCCTGAGCGTACTGGTGGCCCTGCTGCTGGTAATCGCTGGTCTGCCCGAGACCAACCCCTATGTTGGCGCCATTCTCACATTCCTGCTGATAGGTTTCTTCATCGCCGGCGGTATCGTGTTCTTTGTGGGAGTCATTATGGAAAGAAAAGATAAGACAAGTTAGGACCGTGAAAAAGACTAAGTGGTTTAGCTCCCAGTACGCCACCATCGACCTCAAGGACCGCCGCCAGAGGCGCAGACTTCGCTTCTTCATCATTGGCGGCGCCGTCGAACTCCTCGTTCTCACCCTCATCGGCTTCCGGGGCGTGGAATACATGGACTCCCCCGATTTCTGCGGCACCGTTTGCCACCGCGTGATGGAACCCCAGTTCACTCTTTACCAGCGGTCGCCCCACGCACGCGTCGCCTGCGTCCAATGCCACATCGGACCGGGCGCTACCTGGATGGTCAAGTCCAAGATAAACGGCATTCCCCAGGTCTTCAAGGCCATGACCAACACCCAGGAGCGTCCCATCCCCACTCCCGTGGAAAACCTCCGTCCCGCCCGGGACACGTGCGAGCAATGCCACTGGCCCTCCAAGTTCTCCGGTGACATGGTGCGCTTCTTCCGTCATTTCCAGGAGGACGAAGCCAACACGGAGGTTACCAGGGCCAATGTTTTCAAAGTAGGCGGGGGTGAAAGAGGCATGGCCCGGGACATCCACTGGCATATCGCCAATGACGTCTGGTACCTGGCTCTCGATGAGAAGCGGCAAGAAATAGGATGGGTCGGCGTCGAAGAGAACAACGGCAACCTGAAGCAGTTCGTCGACCCCTCCAGACGCCCGCAGATTACGCCCACCAGAATAGAACAAGAGAAACGACTCATGGACTGCGTGGACTGCCATAACCGGGCGACGCACATCTTCCGCTCCCCCGCCCAGTTGCTGGATGAGGCCCTGGCTGCGGGCGCCATCGACCGCGCCATTCCCTTTATCAAGAAGAAGGGCGTCGAGGCCCTCACCTCTTCCCCCGGTGACATCCACGGGAAGATCGCCAATGTTGAGGCCCTCGATGCCTTCTACCGGACCGCCTATCCGTATGTTTACGCCGAGAAAACGCCGCAGATAAGATCGGCCATCATGCAGGTCAAGGAGTTTGCCCGCATCGTCGAGTTCCCCGACATGAAGGTCGACTGGAAGACCCACATCAACAATATCGGACACATCGAGTCCCCGGGCTGCCTGCGCTGCCACGGGAAACTGGTCGCCGAGAGCGGCCCCCAGCAGGGCAAGCCCATCAGTGCTGTCTGCCAGGAATGTCATTACCCGCTGCAATTGCCTCCCGCGGCAACCCCGGCCGCCCCGGCGCCGGCAGCGCCGCCGGAGGTCGCCCGGCCTGTAGCGCCGGCGGTGGCGACCTCCGCCACGCCCTCAGCCGAAATTCCACCGGCGGTTACCAAACCTACGGCCCCGGCAGCCACAACGCCGGCCCCCAAGCCCGCGGGACCCCCCAGGATCCCGGCCGGCCACGCCCCGTCCGGTTGCGCGCTATGCCACAAAGACGGCATCGGAGGCGCTCCGAAGTTCCCATCCAATCATTCCGCCTTCAACGAAGCGACCTGCGCCGGCTGCCACACCAGGTCGTAGGAAGACTCGCCGGACTGACCACCGTAGCGACACCCCTTGTCCCGACACGTCGCCCCGACGCATCGGGGTCGCAGAGCGGAGCGGGCGTCGAATGATGGATTCCTGCCTTTGCGGGAATCACCGGAGACTACCCCGATGCATCGTGGGTTGCTACCGTGGGCAACCCAGAGCAACGGCCATTATTTGACCATAAATTGCACTTTCCTTACAACTACTATTGACTTATATCCCTAACACCCTTAAAATACCATTAACTCTGGTGGGTCAGCCTCCCGATTTTTCGTTCTAATCGCCTAAACTACTCTTCAGGAGGAGAACATGAAAATAGGTAAGTGGCTTCCCCTCATTCTTCTGGCTACGGTCATGATCGCAGCCCTGATTGCAATTTCCTGCCAGCCTCCGGAAACGCCGACCCCGGCCCCAACGCCCAAGCCGACCACGCCTGCTCCCAAACCCACCGCCACGCCACCGCCACCCACGGAAAAGCCAGCGACGCCCAAACCAACCACGCCGGCGCCCAAACCAACGACGCCTGCTCCCACTGAAAAACCAGCCACACCGAAGCCGGCTACTCCGGCTCCTACCGAAAAGCCGGCCACGCCCAAGCCGAGTCCCAAACCGGCCACGCCGCCCCTCCTCCCCGCCAGCCACGCAGGGCGAGCAGTGTGCACCGTTTGTCACGAGGCTGGAGTGGGCGGAGCCCCTAGATTCCCGGCAGACCACGCCGGACGTACCGACGCAATATGCGCAACCTGTCACCAGCCTGCCGGTGGGGCCGCGCCAAAGCCAACAGCGACCACTCCGGCCGCTGCGCCTACCGCTACCACTCCGGCTGCCGCGCCGACGGCGACCACCCCGGCTGCCGCGCCGACGGCGACCACTCCAGCCGCCGCTCCTACCGCTACCACCCCGGCCCCTGCGCCGACGGCGACCACTCCACCCGCGGCAGCCCAACCTGCCGGACCCCCAAAGCAGCCCGCCAGCCATACCCCGGCACGAGCGGTGTGTCTGGCCTGTCATGAAGGCGGCATCGCCGGAGCGCCCAAGGTTCCGGGAAATCATGCCGGACGGGCCGATGCTACCTGCGCTGCCTGCCACAGCCTGTGACCTGATTTTCTCGACAGGTGCAACAGCCATTGCCGCCTTAGGCCTGGCGCGACCTGCCTCCTCACCAGTCTTTTACGCCGACCGAGGGGTAGCGAGTTATCCTCGCTACCCCTTTCTTTGCCGTCCAGGTTTGCTCCCCTCTTAGCTAAAGGGACAGAAGACCCACTCCACCTTCTTCAAAGGGCGAGAAGGACCGGTTTTCCCCCTTTTTGCAGGGGGAGAAGGATTGGCCACATCTGAGGTAAAACGAGAAGCCCGGCGTCCTCGAAAAGGACCTCGCCCCCCCCTGCCCGCCAGAATACGGGAGTGGGTGAACGAAAGGATCAACGCCACACCGCTTATCGGGGCTTTCCTGTACCGGCAGGCGCCCAAAGGAGCGGGCTGGTGGTACACCTTCGGTTCGACCACGCTATTCCTTTTCATCCTGCAAATCACCAACGGCGCAGTCGGCAAACGGCTTAGCGCAAGCTGGGTGGTCAGCCACTTCGAAGACCCGGCCCTCATGCCTCCCGGAATGTCCCGGTTCCAGCTCTCCAATGAAGACCTCATGGGCCTGACCGCCTACCTGCTCAGCCGGAAGAAGAAGGAGTCGCCCCCCGAGCGAATCCCGGTCTTCGAGCCATTGTCGCCGGCGGCCGCTGCCGGAACAACCATCTTCGATTCCCTGTGCAACGTGTGTCATCCTAACGGCGGGGCGGGCATCGGTCCAAGGCTCTTCGGGGACGATTTCCAACCGGCGGTTTGGCAGCGGTCCCGCCCTCATAGACCTGTTGAGAAAAGGCGCCGGCGCCATGCCCGGCTACAGCCCGGAGCGGATCAACGAGCAGCAGATGTCTGAAATCATCGCCTTATGCGCTCTTTGAAGGAACGGTAACTGCGCATCGTGCAAATGTGCATCCCGTCGCACCTTGCGATATAATTATCAAGAATAAATTTCATTAGCTTTGGCGCTTCCGGGGAACAGGCTCGAACGCCTGTTCTACCGGTTGTGTCGGTTCAGATAGGTAAGCCAGTCTATGTTCAATTCATCTCAGAGAACGAACAAGTCCTGTCCGGAGCTCGCCCGGCATCTTGCCCTGAGACACTGCCTCAGCGCATCCATAGCCGTGTTCCTGGTAGTTGCTATGCTGCAGCCGGCCCGGGCCGCCCAGCCAAACGCCGGCGTCATCTCCGGCATGGTTACCAACCGGACAACGAACGAGGCCGCCGCCGGGCTGGAGGTCAAGCTTGAGACGTATCAGGCGACGCAGCTTCAGGGCACTTCTACTGCGATTACCGGGCCGGATGGCACATTCAAGTTTTCCGACCTGGATACCCAGTCCACCAGAATGTACCTCGCCAGGTTGACCTACAAAGAAGTCAACTACAACAGCGGCGGTCTGGTGTTCCAAAAAGACCAGACGACCCTGAACGTTGACATGTCCGTGTTCGAGCCCGGCGCCGGCGTGAACGCAATATCGTCCAAAATCGCTCATACGGTGATGTACGCCCAGTCCGGCGCAATCGGGGTACTGGAGTTCGAATCAGTCCTGAACGGCGACAATAAGGTGTTCACACCCGGGAGCGCCGACAGGAAAAGCTCCCTTGAGCTGTTCTTGCCCAAAGAGGCCGATTCGGTGACTTTCATGTCGGGAGTCACCGCGGCCAACTCCACCAGGACGGAAACGGGTCTGACCTACGGCCTTCCACTGAAACCCGGGGAAACGGAATTTGCCTACGGTTACAATCTCCCCATTCAGGGAGACCAGTACGTGTATCTGAGGCCCGTGAGTTATCCGATGGCCAGCTATTCCCTGCTGGTCCGCGGCGATTCCCTCAAGATCGAAAGCAGTGTTTTGCAGGCGCTCGAGCCGGTGGTCATCAACGGGGAAGCCTATCAAAGGTTTAGTGCCCAGAACCTGGCGCCCGCTACCTTCATGATGGTTAATGTCAGGTCGGTAGGAGTGCCATCCCAGGTCCAGGCCCCGGGAGCGGCGGCGCCTGTTTCCCCCATCATGACAATAGCCTTTCCAGCCGTCCTGGCCCTGGCCCTAGGGCTTGTCCTCTTCTTCGTCTGGAAAAAGAAGCCCTCCCCCGTGCCGGCTCACCCGGTTAAGGATCAAGATGTCATTCTGAGCGAAGACGAGCGCCAGCGAGTCGGAGTCGAAGAATCTTTGGGAGGCATGGAGATGAAAGACCCTTCGACTTCGCTCAGGGTGACACGCTCTGAGCAGTTGTTGCAGGACCTGGCCAGATTGGACGACGATTTTGCGGCAGGACTACTACCCGAAGACGCTTACCGGCAGCAACGGGCGGAAAAGAAGGCGCAACTATTAGGACTGATGCACTCGCGCCAATGACCGTTCCGGAAAAGGGACCCGGTTTCCGCCCGGTGATAGATGTCAGAGCGCTCACCAAGTACTACGGCCTTCAGCCTGCCCTCCGCAATATAGACCTCCGGATAGACCCCGGCGAGGTGCTGGTGATCTTCGGCCCCAACGGAGCCGGAAAGTCCACCCTGATGCGCATCCTGGCTACTCTGGCGAAGCCATCCTCCGGCGCCGTCACCATCGGTGGTCTGGACCTCAATGCTAAAGCTAATGAGGTAAGGCGTTCCATCGGGGTCATCACCCACCAACCCCTGCTCTACGACGAACTGACCGCCTACGAGAACCTTCAGTTCTATGGCCGGATGTACAGGGTTGCCGGCCTGGAAGAGCGCATTAGGAACATCATTTCCGAAGTGGGCTTGGAGCTGAGGCTTTTCCACCGCGTCAGGACCTTCTCCCGCGGCATGCAGCAACGGTTGTCGCTGGCCCGGGCGCTGCTCCACGACCCGCCGATACTTCTTCTCGACGAGCCGGAAACGGGCCTGGACCAGCAGGCATCCAACCTGCTGAAGCAGAAGATCGACTCCTATCGCACGCAGAACAGGACGGTGGTCGTGACCACGCACCACCTCGAGCACGGGTTAGAACTGGCCTCGCGGATAGTGGTCCTTTACAAAGGCAAACTGGCGTACCAGGAGGCCAGGGGCAATCTGAACGTCCACGCCTTCGTTCAGAACTACTGCCAGTTGATCGGGGCCAATCCGTGAAGAACTACTTCACCACTATATTTGCCATAGTGTGGAAAGACCTGGTGCTGGAGATGCGCACCAAGGATATCGGCGTTCCCATTTTCGTCTTCGCCTTCATCACCATATTGATATTCAACTTCGCCTTCGTTCCCGGCAGCATCCCGGTGGATGCCTTTGCCCCGGGGGTCCTCTGGGTCGCCATCGCCTTCGCCGGGGTGCTCGGTTTCAGCCGCGCCTTTGCCGTCGAGAAGGACAAAGGCTGCATCGAAGGGCTGATGCTATGTCCCGTGGACCGGGAGGTCATTTACTTCGGCAAGATGGTCAGTTCCCTCATCTTTATGCTCATCGCCGAGGTGGTTATCCTGCCCCTCTTCTCGGTCTTCTTCAACCTGCCGATCTTTATCCCCAAGCTGGCAGTGCTCGCTTTCTTCACCTCCCTGGGTTTTGCCACTGTGGGGACTCTCTTCTCGGCCCTGTCCGCCAACACCCGGGCCCGGGAAATAATGCTCCCCATTCTCTTCCTGCCCGTGGTGATCCCTCTCATCATTGCCACGGTGAACGGCTCGCAGCTTGCCCTGGGGACGGGTAGCTGGGAGGAAATCTTTTCGATACTGCGGATGATTCTCGCCTTTGACCTGATTTTCCTGGTGGCCGCTTCCCTTATCTTTCCCTTCGTACTGGAAGACTGAATTGGTATGACGGGCGTCCAACCTATATAATATAGGGAACGACGCAAATGGATGCGCATCGCCAGTCAATCCTTCTCCCCCCATGAAAAAGGGGGATTAAGGGGATTTCCCCGATGGGCGTCCCTGCCCGCCCGTGGTAGGACAGGCGTCCCTGCCACAGTACGGTAGGACAGGCGTCCCTGCCACAATACGGTAGGACAGGCGTCCCTGCCTGTCCAATAAGGCTTTTGCGACAAATGACCATAACTTATAGAAACGACATCAGGAATATCGCCATTATCGCCCACGTAGACCATGGCAAGACCACTCTGGTCGACGCCATGCTAAGGCAGTCCCATATTTTCCGGGACAACCAGCCCATGGGAGACTTCATCATGGACTCCAATCCCCTGGAGAGGGAAAAGGGCATCACCATCCTGGCCAAGAACACAGCCATCACCTACCGGGGCATCAAGTTGAATATCATCGATACCCCGGGTCATGGCGACTTCAGCGGAGAGGTGGAGCGGGTGATCAACATGGCTGACGGATGCCTGCTCCTGGTGGACGCCTCCGAAGGCCCGATGCCGCAGACCAAATTCGTCTTGAGACAGGCCTTCCTCAAGAAACTCAAACCCATCGTCGTGATAAACAAGATAGACCGGACCAATGCCCGCCCCACCGAAGTCCTGGCCGAAGTGCAGGACTTGTTCCTGGACCTGGCTTCTGAAGTGGAGCAGCTTGAGTTTCCGGTCCTTTACGCCGTTGCCAAAAAAGGGATCGCCCAGGCCACGCTGGAAGAGAGCGGACAGGACCTGACTCCCCTCTTCGAAGCTATCGTCCATCACATCCCCCCGCCAAAGATCGACGACCAGGCGGAATTCCAGATGCAGGTTTCTAACCTGGATTATGATAGCCATAAGGGAAGGATCGCCATCGGCCGCATCTTCAGCGGCGCCATAGCCCCGCACGATATGGTGGCGACCATAGACCGGCAGGGCAATATCCGGTCGCAGCAGATCAACGAGGTCCTCACGCACATGGGCCTCCAGCGAAAGCCGGTCGAAAGAGCCGAAGCCGGCGATATCGTGGCCGTAACCGGACTGGAATACATCAAGATCGGCGATACCATTGCCGGTCCCCAGAATCCCCAGGCCCTGCCCCCCATCGAAATAGGGGAACCTACTATCAAGATGACCTTCGGCGTCAATACTTCGCCCTTCGGCGGCAAGGAAGGGCGCTACTCCACGTCCCGCCAGCTCAGAGAGAGATTGTACCGGGAACTGGAGACCAACATCAGCTTGAGAGTAGAAGACACCGATTCGGCCGACGTCTTCCTGGTATCGGGGAGGGGCGAGCTTCACCTGGCCATCCTCGTGGAAAACCTGCGCCGGGAAGGCTATGAGTTCCAGCTTTCCAAACCGGAGGTCATTACCAGGACCGTCAACGGCGTCCGCTGCGAGCCGTACGAGCAGTTGTTCATTGACATCGAGGAACAATATATCGGCATAGTGACCGAAATGCTGAGCAAACGGAAAGCTAAGTCGGTCAACTTCCGCAACGACGGTAGGGGTAATGTCCGCCTGGAATACACGATCCCTACCCGCGGGCTTATCGGGTTCCGTAGCGCCTTTCTCACTGCGACGCGGGGCTACGGGGTGATGAACAGCCTGTTCAAAAGCTTTGAACCCTGGAGCGGCGACATTGCTTCCACCCGGAGCGGCGTCCTGGTGGCTTCGGAAACCGGCGTGGCTACCACCTACGGCCTGAACCACGCCCAGGAGCGCGGCACCCTCTTCATCGAACCCAATACCCCCGTCTATGAGGGCATGATAGTGGGCCTCAACCCCCGGCCCGCCGACATGGCGGTCAACATCTGCAAAGAAAAGAAGCAGACCAACGTCCGCGCTTCCACGGCTGAAATCGCCATCAAGCTCAGTCCGGCCTACAAGATGAGCCTCGAAGAATGCCTGGACTTCATCAATGACGATGAACTCGTGGAAGTCACCCCCACCAACATCCGCCTCCGCAAGAAGATACTGTCCGAAGACGCCCGCGCCGATGCCCGTTACGGCCGCACGTCCCGGGTAGCTGTGAGATAGCCGTAGCGACAGGGCTTGCCCCTGTCGATAGCACGCTGGGTGGGTGAAGCGCCCGCGCAGCCGACCCGACAGCAAGACCATCACCCGCCTCGGGCCCGCAACCCACCACATCCCCTCCATGACACCCCTCCCCCAAGAGGTGGGTTGCGCTCGCCGGTAGGATCCGTATCCTGCCCTGATTACTTAGCGAGGGATGTCTCACCAAAGAGCTATGGCGTGCTCGCTTTACTCACCCTACGCTTATTAGCTATTGGCTGTCAGACGATAGCAACCCAATAACCCAAAAACTCAAAGAACTCAGTACCCCCTTCCCCCCGTTGTAAACGAAATACCCTCCCAGCGCCACTAAAAACAGGCCCGACCCCACCAGCAGCCACCGGTACACCGAGCCGCTGAAGACATTCCTTCCCCTGGCCACCAGGAAAGCCACCAGGCTGTACCAGGAGAAATCAGCCAGGATATGGCCGGAGAAGAAGTACACCGGCCCCAGCGCCCCCTGCTGCATGGACCACACCACGAATGTCACTCCGATGGTGGCCCACCAGACCAGCCAGGTCGGATTCAAGATGCTGAGCAAGACGCCGGCCACGATGGTGCGGCGATGGGCCCCCGACGCTCCCCCTGCCCCGGCGGAAGGCGGCGGCTCTTTTCTTCCGGTCCTGATGATGCCGGAGGCCATCCACAGCAGGAAACCGCCCCCGACCAGACTCACCGCAGCCGTCAGCCAGGGCAGGTTTATGATGCGGCTGAGCCCCAGAAGCAAGGCGACCACGAGCAACAGTTCCGCGGCGGCGTGACCAGCAATGAGCAAAGGCCCGGCGCGGAACCCGTGCCGGGCGCTCTCACTGATATCCATGGCCAGCATCGGCCCGGGAATCAAGGAACCGGAAAAGCCGACCAGCAGCGAGGTGACGAAGATGAAAGCAGGAGATGATTCAGGCATAGGGGAGAAGCAGTGAGTAGTGAGTAGTGAGTAGTGAGTAGCGAGTAGCGGGTAGTCAGTACCGGTGCCACAGGCCTCCGTGCCTGTGAGCCGCGCCGATCAGCCGAGCTGCCGCCTGGAAAACCAGGCACGGGGGATCGATTCATTCGGGACTACCGGCCCCGGTTGAGCACCTCATACCCCTTCCCCCTCCACGCCCCCATACCCCCGTCCAAATTCAAGACGTTGGTATAGCCGGCATCCACGAGTGCCTTCGAGGCAGAAGTACTCATCGGTCCGCTCCGGCAATAGAGGATGATTTTGGCGTTCTTATCCTGCGGCAGCAAATTCAGGTTCTGGCTGACCCTGTCAAAGGGTATGAAGAGGTCGGTCTTTTCGATTTCGCCCTCATACGGGATGTGGACGTTGACCAGGACGAAATCCTTGTTCTTCAGCATCGGAGCCAGTTGCTCCGGGGTGATGTTCGTGTAATAGCCGTTGTTGACCTCCACCCTGTTTCCCTGCGCCGTGGTTGTCTGTCCCTCAGCCTGGCAGGCCAAAACGAAGCCGGCCAGCATGACAAGGACGGCGCAGACTATCCACGCTGTTTGGTTCCTGTGGTGAGACACGCTATCTATAGACTCCTTCGGCGCTCAATGTTTGGCCCCCGCGTGCAAAAACCAGTTGAATCCTGGCGCCGGTGGTCAGTTTCGAAAGGGAGGCTTCCAGTTCCTGGCTGGTGTGGATGGGCTGCATATTCAGTTCGGTGATGATGTCTCCTGGTTTCAACCCGAGCCTGCCGGCGATCGACCCCGGGCGGACCTCCCCAACATAGGCGCCAAATACAGGAAGTCCTCCCTGTTTCATCGCGATAGTCCTGGCGTCAGCGATCCTCAGGCCAAAAGGAGGACGGCTAGCAGACATCGAGCCGAGGATCTCCTCCAGCCGTTCCCGGTTAAAACCCACCACGACCTCTCTGTCCAGTACGGTTACGGGGACTCCCATCTGGCCGCTCTTCTGCACCATTTCCATGGCGGCGTCCTGATCAACGGCAACGTCCTTTTCCTGGAAGGCCACGCCTTTCTGTGAAAGAAACTCTTTCACCCGGTGACACCAGGGTCAGGTGGGTGTGGTATAGACGATGACTTCCATATCAGCTCCTCATTTAGAAATTCGAAGATTCAAGTTTCAAGATTCCCGACCCCGCGCCCCCTCGGACCAGCCTGGCGATCTCCGTGTTTTATGCAGCATGAAAAAATGATAGGGCATTTGATGGGATTTGTCCAATATAGCTGCCGGTACGGATTGTAAAGCTAGGGGCGCTTCTGATAGAATTCGAGTTGTGCACATCACGGTACCGCAGGCGTCCTTGCCCGCGAGGGCTGTATTCCCTGCAATGCCGGGCTGCTTGCCAGCGCTCAGATGTGAAAACAGCCGCCTTGTCGAGAGCCCGGGTCAAGATATGCGTTTGTGTTCCGCCACGGGTTTAGCGATTTTTCTTCGAGGAAAGGACCATATGCCAGCAAACACCGCCGCCATCGACGCCCTGAAAGTAGCTCTCAAGATTGAAGACGAAGGTAGAAGGTTCTACCGCCAGGCTGCCCGCAAGAGTGAAAACAGCCTGACCAAACGCCTTTTTACCAATCTGGCCGGCCAGGAGCTGGTCCACAAGAAGGTCTTCCAGGAAGTCCATGACAAAATGTGCGCCGGGGAAACGTGCCCGGTATTGTCCCTGCCGCAAGGCGAAGCGGCGAAGGGCCGGACTATCTTCGCCAGCGCCATGAAGGACCTCGGCGCCGCGGTGAAATCTTCCACCTCGGAGCAGGACGCCATCGACCTTGCCCTGGAAAAAGAAATCAAGAGCCGCGATTTCTATGCCGGCCAGGCGCAGAGGGCGGACGACCCCGTGGAAAAAAGCTTCTATAACACCATGGCAGGCGAGGAGCAGGGACACTACTTGCAGTTGACCGACTATCGCGAATACCTCATCAACCCGGCCGGCTACTTCGTCATGAAAGAGCGGCACAGCCTGGACGGCGCCTGACCACCAGTAGCACAGGCGTCCCCGCCTGTGACCTCCGTAGCGACAGGGCTTGCCCCTGTCGTGCGGCACTGGCTGACATGGCTTCGACACCCGCTAGGGGTGTCGCTACTTCCTGACGATGAGCTTCTTGACCGCCTCGTTCAGGCCGTCGACGGTCAGCTCGTACATGGGGAAAAAGCGGCGGACCATCATCACCGTAGGATGCTGCCAGTAGGACGGGGTCTCCGGGTTCAGCCACACGCAATGGCTGAAGTGATCGGCGAAGCGCTTCAGCCAGGTAATGCCCGGGGAATCGTTCCGTTCGTAGTAGTTGATAGACCCCCACCGTTCCGTCAACTCGCTGGTGGCCATCCGGGCGTCGCCCACCACTATCACCTTATAGTCCCGCTCCACCTTCTTCAAGACGTCCTCCGTCTTCAGGGCGATCATCTGCTCCATGTCCCGCCACAGGTTGTCGTAGATGCAGTTGTGGAAATAGTAGTACTGGAAGTCCTTGAAATGCGTCGCGGAGTGGGCGGCGCTGAACAGGCGCGTGCAAACATTGACATAGGGGTCCATGGAGCCGCCGGAGTCCATGAGGAGCAGGAGTTTGACGGTGTTCTTGCGCCGGCGCCGCCATACCAGGTCGATTTCGCCGGCGTTCTTGCAGGTCTTATCGATGGTCCCCTCCAGATCGAGCTCGTCCTCCGGCCCCACCCTGGTCAGCATGCGCAGGCCCCTCAAGGCCACCTTGATCTGGCGGACGTCCAGGGTCACGTCGCTGCGGTAGTTGCGGAAACGGCGCTCCTGGGCAACCTTGATGGCTGAGCGCCCCCCGCCTTCGCCGCCGATACGGATGCCTGCCGGGTGACGCCCCCCATGCCCGAAAGGTGAAGTGCCCCCCCGGCCTATCCAGTAGCCACCCCCGTCGTGCTGCTCTTTCTGCTCGGCCATCCTCTTCTCAAACTCCTTCATCAGCTCGTCCAGATTCATCTTCTGGAACTCCTCCAACTCCTTGGCGCTGAGGCGCGCCATCAGAGAAGAACGATTGAGAGGGTTCTTCAACCAGTCCAGGATTTGCTCTGTGATTTCCTTCGGGGCTTCAATACCTTTGAAATACTCCTGGAAGGCCACGTCGTAATGGTCAAAATGAGCCTCGCTCTTCACCAGGACAGCCCGGGCGATGTAGTAGAAATCGTCCAGGTTGTGGATGTACCCCTTGGACAACACTTCCATCAGTGTCATCCACTCCGTGATAGAGACCGGGACCTTCCGTTCCTTTAGCGTATAGAAGAATTGGGTAAACATTGCTATTCCCCGGTGGCTGTCATTGCGAGCCAAGCGAAGCAATCTCCGGGATGGCTTGAATGGCCGGGGGATTGCTTCGTCCCGACAAAATCGGGACTCGCAACGACGGGCGGCTATCTGAGCTTCAAGTCCGCGGACACCCTCCGGCTCAGCAGGTGGTTGAACAGGTTTATGTCCGTTTCCTTTTTCAGCAGGGTGCCGATGAAGGGGATGTCTTTGAATATCTTGTCGGTGGAGATTCCAGACTCGATGATTGCCTGGATCCAGTCGATCAGCTCGCTGGTCGAAGGCTTCTTCCGGAACTCGTCTATCTCCCTGAGGGCGTAAAAAGCCCGCAGGGCCTCCTTGAGCAGGCTTTTCTGGATGTCGGGATAGTGCACCCGCACGATTTCCTCCATCAAGGCCCCATCGGGGAACTCGATGTAGTGGAAGATGCACCGCCGGAGGAAGGCGTCTGGCAATTCCTTCTCCGCGTTGCTGGTGATGATAACGATGGGCCGGTGTTTGGCCTCTATGATCTCGTTGGTCTCCGGGATATAGAAGCTCATTATGTCCAGTTCGTTCAACAGGTCGTTGGGGAACTCCAGGTCGGCCTTATCCACCTCGTCTATGAGCAACACCACCTGCTCCGGCGACACAAAGGCCTGCCCAAGTTTGCCCAGCTTGATGTACTGCTTGATATCGGAGATGTCTTTGTCGCCGAACCTGGAGTCATTCAACCGCTGCACCGTGTCATAGACGTAGAGGCCTTCCTGGGCCTTCGTCGTGGACTTGATGTTCCAGATAAGCAGTTCCTTCTTCAGACCCTTGGCGATGCTGTGGGCCAGAAGGGTTTTGCCCGTCCCCGGCTCGCCCCTCACCAGAAGGGGCCGCCCCACCGCGACTGAAACGTTGACTGCGTTTCTCAAGGCTTCCGAAGTGACGTAATCCGCCGACCCCTGGAACTTATCGAAAACTTCGATTCTGGTGGCCATTAAACTGACTCCTTGTTCTTAGGAGGTATCCTTGTCTCGAACAGCCACCTCCTTGAGATCAAATTCCGGCAGTCAGGAACCTCTCTTGGCTAGAATTTTATTCAATACCACCCCAAAAATCAAATTCCCCCTGGCCCACCTAGCCCCCGGTACCGCAGGCCACCGTGCCTGTGAGACACCGCATAGGGCCAGAACAGAATAGGCTGGACCTCCGGGCAAGTCCGGTTTCAGCCCAGAGAGTACGTCCGTCGCGACTAAACAGGCGCAACATCGGCAAAATACCGCGAACACAGGCGGGTACGCCTGTGCCACTGGTCTCAACCAGCCGCGAAGGAAAAATCCTCCATACCCAGCCGTCTTAACGTTTCCGGCGTAGGCTTTCCGCCGGGCACGGTCCAGCCGCAGGCCCGGTAGAAATCGTAGACCAGGTCGGGCAGGAATTTGGCCACGGTAAATCCCTTGAAGGGCCCGTCGGGAAGGCGTTCCAGCAGCCGCGGCCCCAGGTTGGTCAGGTCTTCCTCCGGCGTCCAGCCGTAGCGCATGTGCAGGATGTGCTCCAGTTGCCACGCCCGTTCCCCCATCATGATGGCCTCGTCCCTGTTCAGGCCCTGCCAGCCGGTGACAGCCTCCAGAGCATCGAGCATGTCCTGGAGCGTGCCCGGGGTACCGATGGGTTGCCCGAACCAGCAGACGCCGCAGGCACCGCAGAAGAGCTTGTTGGCGCCGTGGACCTGGACCTCTCTTCCCTTGCCGGAGGGCGTCGACCGGTCGGTCATCCCAGTATAGCCCAGGTCCGGCGCGGCGTCCCGGTACTCCCAGGCCGAAAACTGGGACTTGACGCCACCGCTGCTGATAATCTGCCCCAGCATGATGCCGGTGTAGGGCCGCCAGTCATGCATAGCCGGGGCGCCGCCCTTGATGTTGGCGACGAACTTCCTGGCCTCCCCGCCGATCTTTTCCACCGCCGGCCTGACGCCATCGGCTATTAGATTCCCCAGCCACCCCTCTCTTTTGGCCGTCTTCGCCATCACCTCTTCCACGACTTTCGCGTCGCCCCACCGCAGCTCCAGGCCGTCGGTCTGTTTGGCCGTAATCAGCCCGTTCTGGTAGGCTTCGAAGGCTACCCCGGCGGCGCAGCCGAAGTGGGAGGCCTCCATGCCCAGGCGGTTGACTACATCCGCCAGGTAGAGGACATCCGGCCCCGTGACCCCGAAGGTAAAAGCCGCCCCTTCGAAATGCTCGCTTCCGGCATTCAGCGAGACCAGGGTTCCGGCGTGCTCACCGGTATTCAGCTTCACGTCATAGGGGCACTGCCGGTTGCACTCGTAGCACGGCCGGGGAACGAACTCCTGCTTATCGAAATCCTGAGTCGCGGCCGGAAGAAGCGTGCTCTGGAAGTTCTTGGCCACCAGCGTTTTCAACATAGCGCCCAGGCCGCTGCCGTACCGCGACTTAGGGTACTCGTAGGGCGAAATCTTGCTCCGCCAGCGGTTGCCCGCCTCCTCCAGCTTCGCCGCGTCCTTCACCAGGACCCGTTTGTTGCCGTAGACGGCGATGGCCTTCAGTTTCTTGGCGCCCATCACCACGCCAGCCCCGTGGGACGCCGTATGGTTGTGGTCACTGACAACGAGCGCCGAAGTGACCAGGTTCTCGCCCGCCGGACCGATGGCGGCCGCCTTCGCCTCCGGCTGTCCGACCTCGGCCTTGACCAGCTCGATGGACTCCTGGCTGTCTTTCCCCCAGACTTTCGAGGCGTCCCTGAGCTCGGCCTTGCCATTGTTTATCCACAGGTAAACGGGATATTTCGAAGCCCCACTGACGATGATGCCATCGTAGCCGGCAAACTTGAGGTAAACTCCCCAGTAGCCCATGGCCGAAGCGCTAACGATGGCGCCGGGGCCGTGGTCGCCGAAACGCGTGATATTGCTCAGGGTCGTAATCGTATAGGCGGTGCCGGCCGGCGTTTTGCCGGTCCCGGTCAGCGGTCCTACCATGAAGACCAGCCGGTTCTCCGGGCTCAACGGGGTGGCCCCTTCCGGAAGCTCGTGCGCCAGGATAAGCTGGGCCAGCGACTGGCCGCCGGGGTATTTCCGCAGGACCTCCGGCTCGGGCACGTTTTCCTCCGTTATCTTTTTCTCGGAGAGGTTGACCCGCAGGATTTTACCCATGTAGCCGCCGGGCAGCGGTCTGGTCCTCCGGGCGGGGAATAAAGTCTGACGGCGCAGTTTCTCCAGTTCTCTTTCCAAGTTCATACTCCTTCAGTAGGACAGGCGTCCCTGCCTGTCCACCCGGTACGACAGGCGTCCCTGCCTGTCGACAGCATCCTGAAAACGGCAATGGCCTATCGTATAACACCGGCCCACGGTTGTCAAAGGTAAATCCAGTAGGCAGCAGCCGGAGTAGGGTGGGTGAAGCAAGCAGACACGCCACAGAATATGCTTCGGACCAAGCCTGTCAAGTTGTACCGGCCCGTCTGGTGGCAGTCCGCGAGCGCAACCCACCATTCGGGGTTACGCGGGAAGGAGTGCAAAGGGGTGCATGGTGGGTTCCGCGCCCGAAATCAGTCCGGCTTCCCAACGGGGTTGGATGTACGGGCGCCTCACCCACCCTACACCTTATGAGCCTTCTAACTTTCAAATTGCCGCGTGTCTCGGTTTGGTGTAATATAGGTTTTCTCTGCTTCGCCAGATGCAACCGAGGAGACCCTTGATATCCAACAACCGGATTGTAATCTTCGTCCTGATCTTCCTGGCCAATACCGGCTACGGAGTCATATTGCCCGGGCTCGCCCTCTACGCCGCCTCGCTGGGTTCCAGCTACTCCATCATCGGGGCGATGGTGTCAATCTATGCCGCCGCCCAGCTCATTACCCAGATACCGGTGGGCAAAGTTTCGGACAGAATCGGGCGCAAGCGGTTCATCGTGGCCGGATTTGCCGGCGTCACCCTGGCCGCCGTGCTATACAACTTCGCCAGCCAGCCCTGGCACTTCTTTGCCCTCCAGACCCTGGGCGGGCTCTCCATCGGCTGCGTCTGGCCACCCCTGCTCGCCCAGCTCACCGATGAGACGCAGCCCCACGAGCGAGGCCGGGTGATGGGTATTTACAACACCATTTTCTTTCTGGGCGTTGGCCTGGGACCGCTGGTCGGAGGCTTCGTCACCAGGGCCTTTGGTTTCCTGGCGGTCTTCGGGCTGTGGGCATTCATAGCCGGGGCCGGGGCGCTTTTCGGCCTGGTAGCTTTCAAGGAGCTGCGAGGACGGGCCCCGGTCGCTGCCACCCCGGCCGGCCCCAGAACCCGCAAACCGGTACTTCTGAAAGAGGGCGCTTTCCTTTCCTTCATGGGCGCCTGCGCCATGAGGTCCCGGGGTGGTTTCTGCACCAGCTTCAACAATGCCATCCTGCCGCTTTACGTCGTGGCGCTTTTCAGCGTTTCCGAATCGATGGTCGGCGCGCTGATGTTTGCTCACGGCATTATGCTGGCCGTCTTCAACTTCCCCGGTGGACTGGTCAGCGACCGTTTCGGCAGGAAATGGCCCCCTATCTACGGCTCGCTGATCGCCACCGCCGGCGTCCTGTGGTACTCTTTCCCGGGCGGCTACTGGACGCTTCTCATCGCAGTCGCCCTCGCCGGCGCGGGGTCGGCCTTCGCCACGCCCGCCCTCCAGGCTCTGGTGGGCGACGTGTCCACTCCTTCACGAAGGGGCGAGGCCTTCGGCTATTTTCAGACATCTTTCTATGTCGGCACCGTTTTTGGCGCCGCCGTTTTTGGATTCATGGCCGACCTCATCGGCCTCTGGTGGGCTACCCTTTCCTGGGCCGGATTTAGCCTCGCCCTATCCCTCGCCGGCCTGGCCATAGGCAACACCGTCGCCCGGCCCGAACCGGCGACCGCCCCTCAACGAGTAGTCAGTAGTTAGTAGCCAGCAGACAGTAGCGGCACGGCATGCCGTGCCCGCGCGCCGGTAACTCGTCACCGCAGAGACGCTGAGAGCGCAAAGGAATCGTTACGGTGCAAAACAAGTGCCTGGGTGCGTCTTTCTCGGCGTCCTCTGCGCCACTCCGGTGAAAAGTGATCGTGCCGTGAACGCCCTTGAAAGCCTCATCAAAGACCGCATCGCCGCCTCCAGTCCCATAACCTTCCGGGACTTCATGGACATGGCGCTCTACCACCCCACCCTGGGCTACTACTGCCGCGACGCGGAAAGGGTAGGAGCCCATGGCGACTTCTATACCAGTCCGGCCACCCATCCCATGTTCGGCGCACTCCTGGCCCTGCAACTGGAGCAAATGTGGGAGCTGCTCGACAAGCCGGATGTTTTCCAGGTGGTGGAAGCCGGTGCAGGCAAGGGCCTCTTGGCCCAGGACATTCTGGGATACCTGCCTCATCTGTCGCCGGCTTTCGCCGGTTCCTTGCGCTACACCGCCTGGGAGAAGCAGTCCGCCTTTGCTGTCCCCGCTCCCCCCGGCGCCGCCAGCGATCCCCAGCTCACCTCCCTTCCCAACCGCATTACCGGCTGCATTTTGTCTAACGAGTTGCTGGACGCCCTTCCGGTTCATCGCCTGGTCATGCTCGATGGCCGGCTACAGGAGATTTATGTCACCGTGAAGGACGGCGAGTTTGTCGAAATGGCCGGCAGTCCTTCCAGCCCGGCGATCGAGCAATACCTCGCCGGCGAGAACGTCTGCATGGTCGAAGGCCAACAGGCGGAAATCAACCTGGAGGCCGCCCGGTGGGTCGGGCAGGCCGGACAGAGACTCGAAACAGGTTTCCTGTTAACTATAGACTACGGCGACCTGGCCCCCGACCTTTACTCCCCCACCAGGAGGCAGGGTACACTGATGACCTATCACCGGCACATGGCTGGCAGTAATTATTATGTCAACATCGGGCAACAGGACATCACCAGTCACGTGGACTTTTCGGCAGTTATATCCGCCGGGTTCAGGGCAGGACTCGCCGGCCAGGGCCTCATCTCGCAGGGACGGTTCCTGGAAAACCTGGGCCTGAAGGTCTTCATCCAGCAGCTCCGGCGTCGCGGCCTGTCCCTGGAAACCTATCTCGCCAATCGTTTTGCCATGATCGAGCTCGCGCGCCCCGAAGGGTTCGGCAACTTCAAGGTACTGATACAGACCAGGGGCCTGGAACGGGTCAGCCTCCACGGGCTGACTGCGGACAATAGTTCAGTCAAGAAACTCAGGGAACAGGGCCACGGCCTGCCCGTTCCCCTGCTGCGGGAAGAGCATATCCCGCTCTTGCTGGCCAAATACCCTCACGAAGGAATGACGACCCCCGACTTGATCGAGGGCGAATGACGAATCAAGGTCTGAATGACGAATGACGCCGGGCCGAACATGTCCGGCCGCCGTCGCGGCACGGCATGCCGTGCACTGGGGAACGACGCAGGGCGCGGCCGTCCCGACGTGTCAGTGATGGCAGGATATCCGCCTCTCACAGGCACGGCGGCCTGTGGTACCGGCGGCGTTGTTAGTCGCGGCCTTGCCTGAACTCCATCTCTCACAGGCACGGCGGCCTGTGGTACCGATGGCGCTATTCCTCGAGTTGGTCTTTCAGCTCTTCCAGCTTCGTTGCGAATGCTTTGTTCAGGCCTTCGAGCGATACGGGACGGGACATCGCCTTCTGCAAGTTGACCGCTACGGCGCTGCCGGCGATGCCTTCCGCCTCCAGTTCCCGCCAGACGTCTTCCTCCGCCAGGGGCGCGGCGCGCTCCTCTTCTTCCTTCTTTGCCTCCTCATAATCCGCCATCAGCTTCTTGATGTCGCCCGCGACCCTTTCGGTGACGGCGGACGGGCGCAATAAGCGCCACGCCTCGACTGCCCTGTCCGTTGCCTCAGCCCTGGCCGGGGAGATGCCATCCCGCAATTCTGCCAGGAGCGCCGTGGTGACCACCTTGAGGTCTTCGTCGCGGTATTTCTCCAGCTCGATATTGAGGTCTCTGACGGGCAGCCCTGAAAGGTACTTTTTGGCCAGGGCCTGTCCGATGGGAACGTATGTCTCTTCCCGCCTCTTTTTTATCTCCTCCTCAGACGGTTTGCCCAGCTTCTCCGCCCGTTCCATGGCGATTTCCCACGAGCTTTTCATTTTTGGCTCAGCCATGATATTTTGCCCCCGATTTGTATTATAATAGCCCCTGTAAGTATATCAGACCGGGCAATCTGAAGAAAGGCATTCCATGGAGCTAGTCAAGGACGTCTTTGCTTATGTCTGGGAAGGACAGGGCAACAACAGCAACAGCTACGCCTTGCGCTATCATATCGATGGCCAGGCCAGGTATGTTTTGATCGATCCGGGCCACGACGTAATCGCCACCCCGATGAGGGACCCGGGGAGCCGGGGCGCGATGAGACTTTACGAGGAACCCGGCCTCGACGCCCTCATCGAACAGCTCGGCAAAGACGGCATCGACCTCAAGGATATCGGCCTGGTGATAAACACCCACGGGCATATCGATCACTGCGAAGCGAGCTTCAGCCTCGCCGAGAAGACCGGCGTTCCCGTCGCCCTTCACGAAGGGGACAAAGAATCGTGCAACCGGACCATCGCCGACATGTTGGGCATGGGTCCAGCGGATAAATCAGCCAGAAAGGAACGCCAACCCGACCTGTTTCTCAAAGAAGGGGAAATGCGCCTGGGGAAGCCCGACCCGATTGTCCTGCAGATAATTCACACCCCGGGCCACTCTCCGGGTTCGATTTCAGTTTACTGGCCGGAGAAGAAAACACTGATTGCCGGGGACGTTATCTTCTACCGCAGCACCGGGCGGTGGGACCTGCCTGGGGGAGATATCCGCCTGCTGAAGCAAAGCGTCGCCAGACTGGCCGCGCTGGACTGCGAATTGCTTCTGGCCGGCCACCCCTACGGCCATCCCGGCATTATCAAGGGTAAGAAGGAAATCCAGACCAACTTCAGCTTCGCCCTGCACCAGGTTCTGGCTTAGCCAACGACCAGTACGACAGGCCGCCGTGCCTGTCCCGTCCCCGTCATTCGGGGAATCCCGCGTAGGGTGGATTAAGTCCCGATGGTAATCGGGACGGACCCACCATTCCCAGGGCAGAATTGGCGCCGGTGCCAGTGTAACCACCAAAACGGTGGGTTCACGTCCCGACTGCATCGGGACGCTTAACCCACCCTACAGTATTGGGAGGTAACCATTTTGGAAGTCGAAGAGCTACTGTCTTCTCTCATCAAGATCAACACTGAAAACCCTCCCGGAAGGGAAAAGGAACTCGCCCTCTTTCTGAAGCGGGTATTCGACGCAGCCGGAATCGCCAATGAACTCATGGCCAGAGAGCCGGGCCGGGAAAACTTCATCGCCACGGTGGGAAGCGGGAAAAAGACGCTCCTTTTCCTGGCGCACACCGATGTGGTCCCCGCCGGCGAAGGCTGGAATGTCCCCCCATTTTCGGGCGAGATAAGAGACGGCACGGTCTTCGGCCGCGGTGCCCTGGACTGCAAGGCGCTGGTGGCCGCCGAGGCCCACGCCATGCTCCAACTGGCAAAAAGACCGGGACTCAATGGCCGGCTCGTTTTCGCCGCCACCGCCGACGAAGAGGTCGGTGGGGCCGCCGGGGTCAAGTTCCTCCTCGAAAAACACCCCGAACAAATCCGGGCGGACTTCTGCGTGAACGAAGGAGGAAACGCTCCGTACCGGATTCGCGACCGGACGGTCAACTTCGTGCAGGTTGGCGAAAAAGGCGTCGCCTGGAGCAAGCTCATCGCCCGGGGCGTTTCCTGTCACGGTTCTACCCCTGACCTGGGGAAAAACGCCATTGCGCTGATGGGCCGGGCTATTGACCGGCTATCCAACTACAAGCCGGAGATCAATCTTCTGCCGGATGTCAGGCAACTCATCCAGGACATGGTGGACCTTAAAGGCGCCGACCTCACGGTGACACCCGACACCGTTGACCGCGCCATAGGCCTGTTCGATGACAGGGCCTTCGCCGCCTACCTCAAAGCAATCACGCGGATGACCGTCTCTGCCAACGTAATCCGGGGCGGTTCGAAGACCAACATCGTTCCGGACTATTGCGAAACTGAACTGGACATTCGCGTCCTGCCGGGGCAGGACGAGGGTTACATACGCCGGGAACTAAACAGGACGCTGGGCAATGAGGTGGAAATCCAGGTATCATACAATCCTCCCTCCTTCTCTCCGACCTCCTCTCCTTTCTACAAGCTCGTAGCCGGGACGATCGGCGAAGTCGGGGGCGGGGCGGCCTGCCTCCCCTGCCTTTCCTCCGGCGGCACCGATTCCCGGCATTTGCGCGCCGCGGGCATTCCATGTTACGGAGTGGAACTGATGGCGCCGGGCTTCGACGAAGAGCTCCGCCGGCTGCCCCACGCCAGGAACGAACGCATAGACGTCGCCTCTCTGAGACTCAAGGCCGATTTCCTGGTCAGGCTGGCCGAAAAATACCTGGCAGACTGAGCCAGGAGCTCCGAATAGGGAACGCCGTTCCTCACAATGGCATCCTCCCCGGCGCAGACCTGGCCTGAGAGCGCCAGAATTTGAGATGTTGATTTCTTTCGGACGATCGCTCTGAAAATGTCACCCTGAGCGCAGTCGAAGGGTCTTTCGTCCGGCGCCCCATCTCGAAAGATTCTTCGACTACGCTCGCTACGCTCGCTTCGCTCAGAATGACATTTTCATCGTTTGTTGTCCCGACTCGTCGGGATGGCCGATTGTTTGGAATTTGGCGCTTGGAATTTGGAACTTATCTGGTCATTCGTCATTCGGGCTTCGCATTTTTTCAGTATGGAAAAGGCCATAGCCGGTAAGAAGCTTTGAAAATCGCCCACCGGTGGGCCAGTCCCCGGGGCTCGAAAATCAGGAACAGGATGATAACCAGCCCGAAGACCATGGGCGCCACGCCGGTGGTAAAGCCCAGGGACAGGCCCGGCAGGGTGCTCTGGAGGGTCGGCGAGAGACGGGTAACGCCCACGTCCAGCAGGCGGATGGCTACAACGCCGAAAATGGGTCCGAGGATGTTGCCGAGTCCGCCGATGATCACCATCCCCACGTAGAGTATGGAATCGCCCAGGGTGAAATGCTCGGTGGTTATCGAGCCTGTCCAGTGGGCCAGCAGCGAACCGGCAATTCCCGCCATGAAGCACCCGATGAAAAAGGCCACCAGCTTGTAGTAGAAGAGGTTAATCCCCATGACCTCGGCAGCGAGGTCGTTGTCCCTGATGGCCGCGAAGGCCCGGCCCAATCTCGTCCGGGCGATGTTCCGCGCAAAGAAGACGCAGATTCCGGCCACGGCGAAAATCAGATAGAACTGGCTCATCTCGCTCCGAAAAACGAACCCCCCTATGGAGGCCAGCGGCACGTCGATACCCACGAAGCCGCCGGTCAGTCTGCTCCAATGATTGATGACATAGATGATAATGAACTGGGCAGCGATGGTGGAGATGGCCAGGTAGAAGCCGCGCACACGGAGGGACGGGATGCCAAAAACCAGGCCGACCAGCCCGGCGGCAAACCCGGCGGCCAGCAGCCCCACGAGAAAAGGCATTCCGGCCTTCCCGGTCAGGATGGCAGAGGTATAGGCGCCCACCGCCACAAAACCAGCATGGCCGATGGAAAGCTGGCCGCAGTAGCCCGTCAGGATGTTCAGCCCGGTGACGATGATGACGGTAATGCCAATGAGATTGGCTATGCTGATGTAATACCGGCTGGGGAACAGGAGCGGAAAGGCAGCCAGGAACAACAGGAAAGCGACGAACAATGCCCACTGGAGCCTCGTCCGGATGGTGGCCATATCCTGTTCGTAGGAGTAGTTGGCGGTCCCGCAGGGCAAACTCACGGCCGGCCAGTCCTTGGTTGCGTTAATCCGCAAAGAGATTCTTCGCTTCGCTCAGAATGACAGGATGGATAGCTGTCACCCTGAGCCGAAGCCCTGAGCGAAACGAAGGGGCAGGCGAAGGGTCTTTGCGCCATCATATCCGCTCGATCCTTTGCTCTCCGAATATGCCATAGGGTTTGATGAACAGGACGATAATGATTACGACAAAAGGAACGATGTCTTTGAGCCCGGCCCAGACATAGGGCGTCAGATAGCCCCCACCGAGGTTTTCGACGAGCCCGATGATCGGGCCGGCAATCAGGGCGCCTCCAAAGGACTCCAGGCCGCCGAGGATCACGACAGAGAAGGACTTAAGGCCGGCTTCTACCAGCCCGAAGGTGATGCCTCCGATGCTGGACATCAATACGCCGCCGGCGGCGGCCACCACGCTGGCGAACATCCAGGACAGTGAGAAGATAGAAGACACCCGGATGCCGCAAGCCTGGGCCGCCAACTGGTCCTCGGCGGTCGCCCGCATGGCCAGTCCCATCCGGTGGTAGCGAAAGAAAGCCGTCAGCAGCCCGAACAGGACAAGGGAGATGCCCGCCGCCCAGAGGTGTTCCTGGGACACCACCACCCCGCCAATTCTCAGGGGTTCCGGCGGGAACATGCGCGGCAGGGCGTCCACACTCCACGGCCAGACAAAGGTCACCAGTCCCCTTAAGAAATAGGCCACGCCGAGGGAAGCGGTGATCAGGGACAGTATCGGCTGGGCAATCAGCGGTCTCAGGACGAGCCTCTCGATGGTCCAGCCCAGGGCCAGGGCGAAGATGACGACGGCGATCAGGGCCAGCCAGAGCGGCAGGCCGGCCTGGACCATCATGCCGTAGGTGAACCAGGAGCATATCAGCACCAGTTCGCCCAAGGCCAGGTTGGCGACCCCGCTGGACTTCCAGACAAGGGCAAAGCCCAGGGCAATCAGCCCGTAGACCATCCCTACGGTCAGACCGGTTGCTGTCAGTTGGAAGAATTGAGTCATGGGGACAAATTCAAATATCAAAAATCAAAATGCAAAATGACAAATCAATAACAATCCGCCTTCGGGACCAGTCGGGACAATGAACGATGAAAATGGCGTGCGCTGTCATTCTGAGCGAAGCGAGCGTAGTCGAAGAATCTTTCGGACTGGCGGGGACGAAAGACCCTTTGACTGCGCTCAGGGTGACATTTTCGGAGCAACGTCTCAGCGTTCAGCCATCGGCAATCAGCGTTCGGCTGCCCGCAGATAGGGTCATTGGCGGCTGCCTTCAGACAACCGGTGGCCGACAGCCGACAGCCATTTTGCATTTTCATTTGTTATTTTGACTCTTGGGTTTTGATTCTTGGATTCTTTCGAATTTGTTTGGAGCTTGGATTTTGGAATTCGGAATTTCTTACTTCACGGTCCTTATCTTTATGCTCGTCGTCATGGTCCCCTTGCGGCCGTCGCGGTAGGTCACCGAAGTATCGACCTGGACTTCGTTCTTGCCTTCGTACATGGCGGTGATCAGTTCCCGGTACCGCTCCTGCATGAATCCGCGCCGGATCTTGCGCGTCCGGGTAAGCTCCGCCTCGTCGGGGTCGAATTCCTTCTGCAGGAGCACAAACCTCCTTACACGGGCCGGCTCGGGCAGGTAGCTATTAACGCGGACGATGTCCTTCTCCACCAGGCGCGCCACCTCCTCTCTCTGGGAGAGGTCCACGTAGGTGGTATAGGCGATATGGTTGCGCTCCGCCCACTTGCTCACGGTGGTGAAGTCTATGTTTACGATGGCGGTAACAAACGGCCGGTCCTTGCCGCCGACCACCATGGCGTCCTTGATATAGGGGCTGAACCTGAGCCGTCCCTCGATGTACTGGGGAGCGTACTTGACCCCCGAACTCAGTTCCTCCATGTGTTCCAGGCGGTCCATGAAGATCAGATGGCCGCTGGCATCGACATTGACAGCGTCGCCGGTCCGGTACCAGCCGCCGGTGAGCGAGGCGGCCGTCTTCTGGGGATCGCGGTAGTAGCCGGTGAACATGCAGGCGCTCCGGACCAGGAGCTCGCCTTCGGCGGTGATTCTTATTTCGGCGCCCAGGGCCGGCCGCCCCACGCTCTCAAAATGGATTTCACCCTTGCTGTGCGAGGAGATGAACCCGGCTTCGGTGCTGGCATAGTTCTGTCTCAGCTCGATGCCGATGGCGTGGATGAACTTGAAGGTATCCAGGCTGAGCACCGAGCTGCCGGTAACGGCGAAACGCACCTTGCTCAGCCCGAGCTGGTCTTTGAGAGGCCGGAAAAGCACCAGGTAGGCCACGCCATGAATGATGCGCCAGAAGGGGTCCGGTCTTTTCCCCTCAAAGCTGTACTCCGCCATTTTATGGCCGACCGGCATGAACAGATTGTACGCCAGCCTTTTCAACCAACCGGCATCGATCATCTTGACCTGGATCTGGCTGACCAGGCTTTCCCACTGCCGCGGGCCGTAGATAACGAAATTGGGGCCGATCTCCCGGGTGTCTTCGGCTATGGTCTCCGGCTCCTCTGGGAAATTCAGCTTGGCCCCGGTGAGGAGATGCGGGATGGTGGCGAAATAGCTGTCCCCGACCCAGGCCGCGGGGAAATTGGAAATCAGGTCGTCGTTTTCGTTGAGGGGATAACGGCTGACGAACCCCTGGGCCGTAGTTATCAGCGCCCGGTGGGTCAGCACCGCGCCCTTGGGGAGACCGGTGGTCCCCGACGTATAGTAGATGAAGGCGATATCGTCGACTTTGCCGGCCTCGACGTTCCTTTCAAAAAGGCCCGGGTGGCCGGCGGCGTATTCTTTGCCGGCGGCGATCACCCTGTCGAAGCTGATGAGGAGGGGGTCATCGTAGTTCCGCAGACCCTTGGGGTCCCAGTAGATGATCTTTTGCAGGCCGGGCAATTCATCTTTGACGGCGAGGAACTTATCGCTCTGCTCCTGGTCGTTGACAATGGCGAACCTGGCCCCGGAATGAGTGGCGATGTACTTGACCTCCGAAGGGACAGAATCGACAAAAGCGCCGGTGGCGATGCCGCCCGCCGCCTGAACGGCGAATTCCCCCCAGAACCATTCCGGCTCGTTGTCCCCGATAATGGCCACCACATCCCCTGCTTTCAGCCCCAGACCGATCAGTCCGAGGGACAGATGCTTGACGTTCTGGTAGTAATCTTCCCAGCTATATCTCTGCCAGATGCCGAAGCGCTTCATGCACATGGCAGTCCGGGAGCCCCATTTCTCCCGGTTGGCCCGGATGATCTGGGGGATGGTATTTCTGGCCAGCACCGTTATAGCCTCTCCCTGTTCCAGTTGGGCAACGGCCATTAGATTACCACCTTAACAAGATGCCTGTCAACCGGTACAGGCGTCCCGCGTGTGAGCACAGCAGGGTGGGTTAAGCACAGTGGCGGATGTAGAATGCGGAGGCGGCTGCGCGAACCCACCTCGATTCTTCATTGGTTCTGGATTATTCATTCGGATTTCGTCATTGGTTGTTTCAAATGGTGGGTTCGCGCAGCCACCCCAACCCCAGCAACTCCCCTGCTGCGCTTAACCCACCCTACACAGGTCTCAACTCTTTGTCACCTTTCTCCCCTCATCAAACGCCTTGAGGTTCAACTCCCGGGACTTCTCCGGGACCTTCCCGGCGATGACCTCCCTCAAGACGGCCGTCTTCAGGGGCAAATAGCCGGAGGCGCAGCCCAGCATGAACGACCCGATGACCCGCGCGTCGCCCAGCTCCCGGGAGCGCCGGCTGCCTTCGAGGAAGAAGACCCTGTCTGTCCGCTGTTTCAGCACAGCCTGTATCTCAAGGTCAGACGGATACGTGGCCGTGCCCAGGCTTACCGAAAGCGGCGGCAGGGCATAGTCGTTGACGATCACCTTTGCCTGCCTCCGCAGGTAGTGCACCCAGGAAGCCGCCTCCAGTTTTTCGAAGGCCAGCAGCAGGTCAACCTCGCCCTCGGGGATCAAAGGGGACCACACCTTTTCGGCGATCCTGACGTGGCTGACCACGCTGCCCCCGCGCTGGGCCATGCCCAGGGTATCGGTCTTCTTGACATCATAGCCCGCTGCGATGGCCGCGTCGCCCAGGATGTCGCTGCACAGGACAATCCCCTGCCCCCCCACCCCGGCGATAAGGATGTTTATCTTTTTCACAAGCAAGTTCACTAACTATCAAGTCGTGCAGGCGGTGGGAAGGGAAACATTGAACGACCAATGAACGCTAATGGACACGAATTGAAAGGACCGGACACACTCGTGTCAATTCGTGTTGATTCGTGGTTTTCGGTTCCCCGCAGGGCACGGGGCGCCGTGCCGCTACTCACTACTCACTACTCGCTACTCACTACTCGCTACTTTCCCTATCGCCTTCTTCGGGCAAATGCTCTCGCACAGGCCGCAGGGGTCGCCGACGCAAAGAGACCCTTCGATCAATGCCTCTCCGCTTTCGGTACGGATGGCGGGGCAGCCGATGAGAATACAGACGCCGCACTGGTCGCACTTGTTATCGTCTACAGCCCTGGGATTGACCCCGCCGGGCAGTCGCACCGAGCAGGCGCCTCGGGCAATGACCACCGAAAGCTGGTCGCTATTCACAGCGTTCCTGATGGCGCTCCTGATTTCCCTGATATCAAAAGCATTCACCACCTTCAGTTCGCTTACTCCCATTCCCCGGATGAGGCTTTCCAGATAGACGGCCTGAGTGGGCTGTCCCTGCGCCGAGACGCCGGTGCCGGGATGGGGCTGGTGACCGGTCATGGCCGTGGTGCTGTTGTCCAGGATAATCACGGTTATCTTGCCCTGGTTGTAGACCGCGTTGACCAGGGGCGTTATCCCGGAGTGCATGAAGGTGGAATCGCCGATAACGGCCACTACCTTACTCTTCCTCTTTATGCCTGCCTTCTCCATCCCCATCGCGGCCCCGATGCTGGCGCCCATGCAGCCGCAGGTATCCATGGCATCGTAGGGCGGATAAGCGCCCAGGGTATAGCAACCGATATCCCCGGTGATGACCAGCCCGGACTCTCCTGGTACATCGCTTTTCGAACCGGGCAGCCGGGCGCGCTGTCCCAAGGTGCTGAGAACAAAGAACGTCGCGGCGTGAGGACAACCGGCGCAGAGAAGCGGCGGCCTCTTGGGCAGGACCAGCGCCGGTTCAGTCTTGCGCCTCGGCCGCTTGAGGAGACCGGCTTTGTGAGCGGCCTCCTCGATGATGCCGGGGTTCAACTCCCCCGTCCGGGGAACGAACTCCTTGCCGGCGACCCTGATCCCCATAGCCAGAATGGCCTGTTCCAGGAAAGGGTCCAGCTCCTCGATGACCAGCAGCCGGTCTACCGTGGCGGCGAAATCCGCAATCAGGCGCCGCGGCAGGGGATAGGTCATGCCCAGCTTGAGAAAGGAAGCCTTCGGGAAGACTTCGCGGGCGTACTGGTAGGCGATGCCGCTGGTAACGATCCCCAGGCTGGGGTCACCCGAGAAGACCTGGTTGACCGGGACGGTCTCGGCGAATCCGGCCAGATTGACCAGGCGCTCTTCGATGAGAGGTCGCCTCATCCTGGCGCTGGTGGGCAGCATGACGTACTTCGCCAGGTCGCGCCTGAACCCTCTTTCCCCCTTTCGCAAAGGGGGATTAAGGGGGATTTCCAACCTCTCCCCCTTTGCAAAAGGGGGATCAAGGGGGATTGCCCGGACCACCGACTTGGAATGAGACACCCGCGTGGTCGTGCGCACCAGCACCGGCGTGTCAAACCGCTCGCTCATATCGTAAGCCAGGGCCATGAACTCGCAGGCTTCCTGGCTGTCGCTGGGTTCCAGCATGGGCACTTTGGCAAAAGGGGCGTAGTGGCGGTTGTCCTGCTCGTCCTGGGAGCTGTGGATGCCGGGATCGTCGGCGCTGATGACCACGAGACCCGCATTGACGCCGGTGGTGGACACCGCCATGAACGGGTCGCTGGCTACGTTAAGCCCCACCTGCTTCATGGAAACCAGGGCCCGGGCCCCAGCGTAGCAGGCCCCCATCGCTACCTCCATGGCCACCTTTTCGTTGACGGACCATTCGGCGTAGATATCTTTGAATTTCGCCAGGGTTTCCAGTATCTCGCTGGATGGGGTGCCAGGGTAGGCGGCAGCTACCTTGACCCCGGCGCGGTAAGCGCCCAGGGCCAGCGCCTCGTTTCCCGACAGTAGCTTTGCCATGAAGATGTGATGTGGTAAGTACGCCGAAAGTATGAGGACCGGTAACTGCGAAATTGTATCACACCTATCACATTCCCTACAAACCCCTTACAAAAGACTTTCGCCGCTCCCTGGCGCCAACAACACCTGGAATTGACAAACGAAGGGGACGGGAATTATGATTCTTCGCAGCGCCCCCCCGGCGCCCTCGCGCAATTTGCCGCATTGCGGCAACTGTCGAAACCGTTGCACCAGTTCTGGAGGTACCGATTGAAACACCTTATCAGCCTCAGAAATGCCGTTGGCTTTCTCCGGGAAAATAACGAGATTCTGGAAGTCGAAAGACCGGTAAGCCCCATCTACGACATCTCCGGCATCCAGATGGCCCTGGAAAACGGCCCGGCCCTTCTGTTCAACAACATTGAGGGCTATCCCGGGGTGCGGGACATCGCCAACATCTTCGCCCGGCGGGAAAGGGTGGCCAGACTCTTCGGCGCCGGGCAGTACAGAGATATTAAGTTCAAGATTCTGCAGGGGATGAAGAAACCCATTCCACCCCGGGTGGTGGAACATGCCCCCTGCCAGGAAGCCGTCATCACGGAGAACATCGACGTCCCGGCGACGATGCCCCTGATCAAACACACCGAGTACGACGGGGGGAGGATGCTGGGCGGGGGCAACACGTTCATCGGCCCGGACTACTTCTTCGGCGGCACCCATCTCTCTTTCAACCGGATGAGCTTCCGGGGGAAGAACTGGTCCGGCGTCCACGCCTTCTACGGCACCCACCTGGGCGAGACGCTCATGGAGCACCGCGGCCAGAAAGTCCCCGCCACCATCAACATCGGCACTCCCCCGGCGGTAATGGTCATCGCCGGCGGCACGGTGATGCCCCTGATCATTCCGAAAGGCACGGACAAAGCGGCCATCGCCGGCGGTCTCCAGGGATTCCCGGTGGACATCGTCAGGGCGAAGACCGTGGACGCCTATTCCATCGCCGAGGCAGAATGGGTGATCGAGGGCTATTTCGATACCGCCCAGCGGGTCTGGGAGACGGACGAGGCCGAGAAGCTGGACAAATATGCCGTGGCCCCCTTTTTCCCGGAGTGGCCGGGATATATGGGCCGCGCCATCAAGGGCTTCAAGTTCCAGGCCACGGCCATCACCCACCGCAAGGATCGGCCCATCTTCTTCACCCCCCTGGCGCACTCCTTCGAGGGCGACGACCTTTGCGCCATCTGGCGCGAAGCCTGCTTCTATGAAATGGCCAACCGCCTCATCCCCGGCTTCGTGGTGGATGTGAACATTCTTCACGCTATCACCCCCCGGGCCGGCGTGGTCTTCCAGGTCAAGAAGAGGCGTCCGGGGGATGAGTCCTACCAGCGCAACCTGATCACCGCCGCCTTCGGCGCCACTCAGGGCCTGTACCTGGTGGTGGTGGTTGACGAGGACATTGATATCTACAGCGCCGACGACGTGCTCTGGGCCATCACCACCAGGGTCAACCCGGAAAAGGGAATCATGAGGGGCAGCGTGGGCGGGAGGGGTTCCCCGATGCTGCCCATCGAAAGGGTCGGACTGACAGGCAAAGAGGTCGCCGGCAGCACCTACATGGGCGGCCTGGGCCTGGACGCCACGATTCCGTACGGGTCGGAGGCCGATTTCCAGCGCGCCAAATACCCCGTGGACAAGGTGGACCTGAAGAAGTGGTTTACACCGGCCCAGCTCACCTCTGTCAGGAATACACAAAGCGATTTCGCCAAAGTCTGGGCGCGGCGCGGCGGATAACTTGCCGCCCTGGGGGCCCGTGACCGGGCGAACACACCGGTTCGCCCCTACGGTCATTTTGCATTTTGGTCTTTGATATTTGATTTTCTTTATGGCTAAGGCAACCAGATACACCCCTGAAATGATCGCCCATTACAAGAAGCTGGGCTACTGGTCTGACGAGACCTTCGCCGGGGCATGGGACCGGAACGCCCGGCTGTATCCGGGCAAAGAGGCCCTGGTCGACTCGCGACGCAGGCTCACCTGGGCGGAAGCGAACCTCTGGACGGACCGCATAGCCCTCGGACTGCTGGAGCTGGGCATCAAGAAGGACGAACTGATCCTTGTCCAGTTGCCGAACTGCGCCGAAGCGGTCATGTTGCGCATCGCCTGCGAAAAAGCCGGCATCCTCTGCCTTCCCCTGCTGCACACCTACCGCCACAAAGAGATGGCCGAGACCATTGACCGCGTCCGCCCGGTGGGAATAGTCATTCCCCTCACCTTCCGCGGCTTCGACCATTTCCAGATGGCCGTCCAATTGCGGACGGAGAAGCCCTGGCTGAAAGAAATATTCGTAGCCGGCGAGGATGTTCCCGCGGAGGCGGTTTCCCTGGAGGAGATGGCCCGCCGGCCGGTAGAAGACAAGTACCCGCCGGACTACCTGAAGACCACCCGGTGCCAGGCTCACGAGTTCTCCCTCGTCCTGTCTACCAGCGGCACCACCGGCTTCCCCAAATTTATTGAATACCCGATTTGTTCCACCATGTGCCGCGAAAAGTACCGGGCCATGGACTACGGGCTGACCGGCGACGATATCTACGGCTGCATCGGTCCAGCCCAGGGCGGCCCCAACGGCCCCATCTATTTCGGCGCTGCCCTGACGGCGGCAAAGGTGGTGCTCCTGGAACGGTTCGAACCGGAGAAGGCTCTGGAGCTCATCCAGAAGGAAAGGGTAACCTTCCTGCCCGCGGTGCCGGCGCAACTGGCGAAGATGCTGGACTATCCCGGCTTCTCCAGATATGACCTGCGGTCTCTGAAGTGTATCTGGTGCATGGGCGCCGCGCTGCCGTATGAACTGGGGGGCGAGGTGGAACGCAGAATGGGACGCATCACCCAGGCGTATAGCTCCATCGACGCCTCCACAGGCGCCGAGCACCGGATCGACCAGCCCCTGGAAGAGCGGCTTCGTACCGTTGGCAAACCGTACGCCGGCGCCGAGATAAAGATTGCTGACGATAATGATGTTGACCTGCCCCGCGGCGAGGTGGGCGAAATCGTGGTCAGGGGACCCGGAGGGGTGGGAGGATACTACCTCGACCCGGAGAGCACCTGGGCCGCGTGGTCGAAAGACGGCTGGTTCCACATGGGCGACCTCGGGCGCTTTGACGAAAAAGGAAACCTGGTCATCACCGGCCGGAAGAAAGACATCATCATCCGGGGCGGCCAGAATATTTATCCGGCAGAGATCGAGCAACTGCTGGTTACCCACCCGAAGGTGCTCGAAGCCGCGGTAGTCAAGATGCCCGACGCGGTCATGGGAGAGAAGGCCTGCGCCTACGTGGTGCCCAGGAGTGGCGAGAACTTCGCCTTTGATGATATGATTATGTTCTTGAGGGAGAAGGATGTCGCGACCTACAAGTTACCCGAGCGGCTGGAGGTGATCGACAAATTGCCGATGGTAGCTGCGGGACAGAAAGTGGACAAGAAGGCACTGGAAGCTGACATCAGGAGCAAATTGCGCTAGAATATACCTTGCACTTCACCCTGCGGTGATGAGTAGCATGTAATGGCCCACTCCGGCGGGGTTGATAACCGTACCGAATGACGAACGACCAGAGGATTACAATCCGAAATCCAGAATCCAGAATTTAGGACTGCCGTACCTCTTCTGACTTCTGGCTACCAGCTTCTCGATTCTGACTTCTGGCATCTACATTCTTGCTTCTGTCTACTAGCTTCTGGAGTCCTTTCGGCAATTCGTCATTTGTCATTCGAATTTGATTCGTCATTCGGACTTCGTCATTCGTCATTTCAATTGGAGGTTTGTAAAATGAACAGGTTTGTTATTTCAGTACTACTGTTGGTCGTGGCTGTCGGAGTGATTGCGGCAGGCTGCGGACAGGCGCTGGCCCCCACCGTCGCCCCGCCGCCCGGCAAACAGCAGCCGGTGGCCACCAAAGCAGTGTGGGAACAAAAGTGGGAGGACTTGATAGCCGGCGCCAGAAAAGAAGGCAAAGTGGTCATGTACGGTGAGATCGGGGCGCTATTGAAAGACCGGCTCATCCAGGACTTCCAGAACAAGTATGGCGTCCAGATCGAGTTCCTCACCGGACGGCCGCCGGAAGTGGCCCAGAAATACCTCCAGGAGAGGGCGGCCAACCTTCACCTCCCTGACGTTTTCATCACCGGCCAGACTACCACCCTGACGTTGCTCAAGCCCCGGGGCGTGCTTGCCCGCGTCACGCCTAACCTGGTGTTGCCCGAGGTGCTGGACACCAAAGCCTGGCCCGACGGAAAACTGCCTTTCCTGGACAAGGACGAAATGGGCGTTCCCCTCATTTCCGCCTACCGTTCCTACTTCGTGGTCAACACCGAACTGGTGAAAGAAGGCCAGTTCACCGAATATAAAGACCTCCTCGAACCCCGGTTTAAGGGCAAACTTACCCTCATTGACCCCACCACACCCGGCGCGGGCGGCACCTGGGTAGCATACATTATGGTGAAGCTGATGGGCCGGGAGCCGGGAGAGAAATTCATGCGCCAGCTTGAGACGCAGGAGCTGGCCATTACCAGGGACACGCGCCTCCACGTGGAAACGGTCGCCAGGGGGAAATACGCCATCGCCATCGGCCCGCTGCCCCAGGTCGTGGCCGACCTGGCCGCGGCCGGCTCGCCCATCGCCTGGGCGAAGACGAAAGAGCCTGGCATGGTGCTGACCGGGTCCTTCGCCGCCGCCATCCCCGACCAGCCCCCCCACCCCAACGCCATGGCCCTCATGCTCAATCATTTGCTATCGAAACAGGGGCAGCTTGCCCTCAGCGAAGCGGCTGGAGAGCCAGCCAGAAGATTGGATGTCCCCAGCACCTTCGCCCTGCCGGGCACAATACCCCCGGCGGGCGTCAACGTGGTCTGGCTGGACGAGGACTTCATCCTCAAGGAGCCGACCTTCTATCCCCTTTCCCGCGAAATCCTGAAAATCCGATAGCTGACGACTGCCCCCGGTCTCAACGTACAAGCACCCAGCCGCTTACTCGCGGGGCTGTGACACCGTGCTGGCTCACGTCCACGCCTTGATCTTGGCAGGCACGAAAAAGTAACAGGTTGCCATCCGAGCCTGGTTTTCGCCTGTTGACCGTCCTGCTATAATAAGGCGGCAGTGCGCAAAATGGCTGACATAGACAAGTTCACCACGATCTGGACTGGTTATCTTCACGACCTCGGTAAGGCCGGCAGCCATACCGCCATTGAGGCTCTGTTTCTCGATTTCGTGCAGAAAGCCTTCGGCATCCCGCTTAACAAGTACAAACTGGAAGAACGGGTGTATGGCGGCCGCATCGATGCGCTTCTCGGCAACCTGGTCTTCGAGTTCAAGCGCGACCTGGTTAAGGAAAGGATAGATGCTGAGACCGGATTGCACCACTACATTAGTCAGCTTAAAGAGAAGAATCCCAGTTCCACGTACACCGGCATAGCTACAGACGGGGTCAAGTTCCGTGTCTATGCTGCAAACCTTGAGGTCATCGCAGAAAGAGACTTAAGAAGAGCGAGGCCCGAAGATGTCTTGTTCTTCCTGGACTCGGTGCTTTTCATCTTCCGGTCTCTGGAAACGCCAACCACTTCTAACATTGTATCCGCGTTTGGTCCCGACAGTCCCACCTTCCTGGCTTCTCACTCCGCCTTGAGCATCCTTTTCAGGGGGGTGAAAGAAGAAGCGGCTGTCAAGGTGCGCTTCGGAGAGTGGCAAAAATACCTGGAGCGTGTCTATGGCGAAGCTGTGGGCAATGAGGCGCTATTTATCAAGCATACTTACCTCGCCACCCTGGCCAAATTCATTGCCTTCTTTTTCCGTTCCGGTTCCAACCTTCCCACCGAGCAAGACGCCGAGGACATCGTAACAGGCGCTAAATTCAGCCGCCAGGGAATCAACAACTTCATCGAAGACGATTTTTTCTCCTGGCCGTTGAACTCAAAGGCAAGGAGAGAAGGCTTGCCGCTGATCATGAAACTGGTCGCCAGTCTGCTGGTCTACGATTTTTCAGCGGCGAAGCAGGACATACTCAAAGAATTGTATGAGGAAATCCTGGGGCAGGAAGCCCGACACAACTTAGGCGAGTACTACACCCCCGACTGGCTGGCCGAATACGTGCTATCGCAAATGGTGCAATTGCAGGAAAATCCTCAGTGGCGCTTGTTGGATCCCGCCTGCGGGTCGGGTACTTTTCTTTTTATTGCTGTCCGCTTGCTTCGCGATACCCTGGAGAACCTCGGCACTCCCCGGCTGGAAGTCCTCCGTAGAATCCAGTCGCAGGTGGTCGGCATGGACGTACACCCCGTGGCTGTCACCATCGCCCGGACGAACTACCTGCTTGCCCTGGGTGACCTCTTGCAGCCTCTTCCCGAACCCATCTCCATACCGGTCTACTTGGCCGACACTTTGAGACCACCGCCGGTACAACAAATCTTTTACAATAATTCGGGCGAAGAGGCTTTCTTCCAGGTAGAGGCCGAGAACAATAAGGTCTTTTCGATACCCTCGAGCATCGGAAGTGGACTGGACTCGGTGGTCGCGAGAATGCGGGATTTTCTGACCCATCCGCCGGAGCAAGCGCTCGCGGGCTTCCAGAAGGAAATGGAGAAACTGTCTTTGAACCCGGCTGCCAGGGAGGCCGTTGTCAAGGATATGGAAATCCTCCTGAGCCTTTTCAAGGAAGGGAAAGATACCGTCTGGCTCTTCATCCTGAAGAATATGCCGCGGCCACGGTTCCTTCAGGGAAGTTTTGACCTGGTGGTGGGCAATCCTCCCTGGCTTTCCTTCCGTCACATGGAGAGCGCCCGCTATGTTACCGATGTGAAACGGCTGTCCCTGAAAACGTTCCGACTGCTGGGATCCGGGAAGACGCACCTCTATACCCAGCTTGATCTGGCGCCGTTGTTCTTTGTCCAGGCATCCTTCCTCTATCTGCGAAAAGGGGGACACATCGCTTTCGTCATGCCCCGCGGCGTGCTGTCCGCCGACCAGTATGCCGACTTTACTTCCTTTGACTTTCAAGGTGATGAATCCATATCTTTTGAACGTATTACCTTTTCCCTTGAGCACGTGGTCGATCTGGCTCCTGTCCCCAAAGATCGGGAAGTCACCCCGCTGTTCCGCCAGACGGCATGTGTGCTCCTGGCGCAAAAAGATGGAAAAACAAGCTTCCCCGTGGCTTCGACAGAGATGGAAGGGAAACTGCCGGCCAAGAACCTGAGTTGGGCTGAAGCCAGTAAGCTGTTGAAGTTTACGCCTAACAAGCTTTCCCGGGTGGCAGGACGCCTGCTTTCGGGGAAGTCTGGCCAAAAGACGCAGGCCAAGAGCAGCTACTACGACAGGGTCCTGGATGGAGCGACCCTTTACCCTCGCAATTTCTTCTTCGTCCGGGCTGCCAAAGAGCCCGGACCCGCCACAAGGCCAGTTCTGGAAACTGACGAAGAGGAAGCCAGGCAAACAAAGGACCGATGGAAAGACATCAGGATGCGAGGCGCAGTCGAGGCGCAATTCATTTTTGCCACCCTCCTGGGAGGCGACGTATTTCCTTTTGCTCATGCCCCGCCACGCCCGGTGGTGTTGCCCCTGCTGCTGGAGAATGGTAAGCCTGTTCTTATCAACTACCCCAGGGCCGTGGAAATGGGCTACACCGGTCTGGCGACGTGGCTCAAGGGAGCTGACACCATCTGGCAGCTATTGGCCAAAAAGTCCGAGGCGGGAACGGTCAAGATTTCCAACATTCTGGAGCAAATAAACTACCGCAACAAGATAACCAACCAGCGCGTGACCGCCGGCTACAAGACGCTCTACAATGCCGCGGGAACACATCTTGTCTCCTGCGTCCTGGACCTCTCCAGTTTGCCGCCTGTCGCGCTGGGCCGAGAAATCAGCCTTAAGGCCCGGGCGTTCATAGCTGACACCAAGACTTTCTACGTCGAAACGGCCAATCTCGATGAAGCCAACTACTTAGCCGCTACATTGAACTCAGCGGTCATTGACGAAAGAATTAAGGGTTCTCAGTCCCGGGGACTGTTTGGCGAACGCGACATCCATAAGAAGCCCTTCCTCCTCCCGATACCGCTGTTTGACCCATCCCGGCCAAGCCACATGCGCCTCGCCGAACTCGCCAAAGAATGCCAGGGGAAGGTAGACAGAGTTTTGCCCGGTTTGCTTTCAAAGTACCGCGGCAGCGGTCCCCTGCGCACTCACTTGCGGCAAGTCCTCAAGGAGGAACTCAAAACCATTGATTGGCATGTGAGAAGGATACTCTGATAGAACTGTTCGTTCCCGCCTGGGGACAGAAAAAGCCGTCGCGGGCGATGCCATCCTGGTCACTGGAGCTTATGTGGCCCTGCTTCCCGGATTGGCGACCGGCGGATTGCCGGTGGCCGGGGCCATCTCCTTCCTGACCCTGCCCCCGGCCTTCAAGTCAGCCCAGTATGCCCTCGCCCATTGCGGCCACTCCTTCGACATGGCGCCGGGCAACGCCTTCGTGGTCATCGGTCACCTGGCAATGGGCCTGCTGCTGACGCTGGCTTTCCTCTGGCAGGGCGCCGGCGGCCGGGCCAACAGCTATATCGCCCTGGCAGCCGCCTGCTGTATCGCCTTTGTGGCCTACATTTGGTGGTATACTGAAAGGCAGAAAAGCATTTTCCACGGGCTGAAGGGGCGTGGTCGCCGGCAAGAACCGACGCTGTAGCGACAGAGCTTGCCCCTGTCGTTGTCTGGCTGACCACAATGGTTTCGACACCGGCTCCGCTTCGCGAGAGTCCGCAAGGCGGACAAGGGGTGTCGCTACGAGACATGGTGGTCTTCCGTGGCCCACAGGCGGGGACGCCTGTGCCACCCGTAGGAACCCCATCGAGGAAGGAGGTAGCCCATCCATGGAAATAGACAGGACCGCCGCCCTGGCAGCCTTGAGACACGCCATCCGCCTGGAGGTTGAGGGCCGCGATTTCTACACCCACGCCGCCCACACCACGGAGGATGAAAAGGGGGTACAGACGTTCCTTCTCCTGGCAAAGGACGAGGGCAACCACCTGGAGTTGCTTCAAAAGCAGTATGACAGCCTGAAAGACACCGGAACGTGGACCGATTTCTCCCAGCTCCCCCGGCAGCGCATCGACCTGGACCGGCCCATTTTCCCGCGGGGCATGGAAGAAATCGAAAAGACCGTCGAAAAGCACACCACCGAACTGGACGCCCTGCTGTTCGGCCTGAACGTGGAAACCCGGAGCTACGACCTCTATCGCCAGGCAGCCCGGGAGACGCCGGCGCCCCAGGCCCGGGCCATGTACGAGTTCCTGGCGGCGCAGGAGCAGGACCACTTCAATATCCTGATGATGCGGTATGAAGGGATGGCCGGTCCGGTGGGGTGGAGGTATTGAGGGAAGTAGGAAGAGTAGGAAGAAGTAGGAAGAGTAGGAAGAGTAGGAAGAGTAGCGAGTAGTGAGTAGCCAGTAGCCAGTAGGCCCACCACCCGACTGCCGACTGCCGACCCGCCGATAGCCGATAGCCGATAGCCGACTGCCGACTGCCCGATTTGGGATTTTCCGCCGGATGTATTACAATATGACAAGACCCTGTTAAAGGAGCCTGAAATGCCTGTATATGAATATAAGTGTTCGCGTTGTAGCGCGGTCTTCGAGAAACTGGTAAGACTGTCCGAAGAAGATGAACTGCGCTGCCCTGTCTGCGACTCCGCGGCAGTCGAGAAACTTGTCAGCAAGGTGAGCCCGCTCGGAGAAGAGGACAGTTCCGGTTGGGGATCGAGCTGCGGTACCAGCAGAACCAGTTTCGGTTGAGGCTAAACCCCCGAAAGCCGTCGGCTTTCACCATCCCAATAGAATACAGGCTGACCCGTGCGACAGACTGCGGCGGTAGACGCTCAGAAATGCGACCCTGCCTCTTGCGATAGCGGGGCGTGCGCCGCCATTCCCGAGTGCCCCCGGAAGATAATCAAGCAAGAGGCGCCTTACGAAGTCCCTTATATCGCGGGCGACCCGTCCGTGTGTCGTGGCTGCTTCAAGTGCCTGAAGGCCTGTCCCCGGCAGGCCATAGCGAAGGTATGAAGAGGATTCTAAGATTAGAATATGCCGTCTCTGCGAGGAGCGAAGCGACGAAGCAATCCCTAGTGGCTGGACGCTCCGGGAGATTGCTTCGCTTCGCTCGCAATGACGCTCGGATTCCCGTTGCCGCTGCGAACTCAACAACTCAATAACCCAATAGCTCAAGGAACTCGCCCGCATGGACCTTTTCGAGCCCCAGTTGCAATCACAGCTTGAAAAAGAAGCCCCCCTGGCCGCCCGGATGCGACCGCGGAGCCTGGACGAGTTCGTCGGCCAGGACCACCTGGTGGGGCGCGGCAAGGTCCTGCGCAAGGCCATCGAGTCCGACCAGGTCCCCTCCATGATTCTCTGGGGGCCGCCGGGCAGCGGCAAGACCACCCTGGCGGCGGTTATCGCCAATCTAACCAGATCCCATTTCAGCCAGATCAGCGCCGTCGTCGCTGGAGTGGCCGATCTCCGCAAGCTTATCGCCGAAGCACAGGAAAGACGCCGCCTCTACCGCCACAAGACCATCCTCTTTATCGACGAAATCCACCGCTTCAACAAGGCCCAGCAGGACGCCATTCTGCCCTATGTGGAAGATGGAACGGTCACCCTCATCGGGGCTACCACCGAAAATCCTTCCTTCGAAGTCATTGCTCCCCTGCTATCCCGTTGCCGCGTCTTCACGTTGCACGCCCTCACCGATGAATATATCGGAACCATCGTTGACCGTGCCTTGAAAGACGAAGAACGGGGCCTGGGCAAAGACGGAGTGGTGCTGGAACCTGAAGCCCGGAAATACCTGCTGAATATGGCCAATGGGGATGCCAGAATCGCCCTCAACACCCTGGAACTGGCGACTTCGGCGACCCTGACCGGCGACGATAGCAAACGCGTGGTCGCCCTGGCCGCCATAGAAGACGCCATGCAGCGCCGCGCGGTGCTCTACGACCGGGCCGGCGAGCAGCACTATGACATAATCTCGGCCCTGCACAAGTCCCTCCGGGACTCCGACCCCGACGCTTCCCTCTACTGGCTGGCCCGGATGCTGGAAGCTGGTGAAGACCCCCTTTTCATCGCCCGCCGCCTCGAGCGGGTGGCCTCCGAAGACGTGGGCATGGCCGACCCCTTGGCCTTGCCGGTGACGGTGGCCGCCCAGCAGGCGGTGCACTTCATCGGGATGCCCGAAGGAAACCTGGCGCTGGCCCAGGCAGTCGTTTACCTGGCCATGGCGCCCAAGAGCAACGCCCTTTACCTCGCCTACGCCCGGGCCCAGGAGGACGTCCGGAAAACGCGCCATGATCCCGTTCCCCTCCATTTGCGCAACCCGGTAACGTCCCTTATGAAAGGGATGGGCTATGGCAGGGGTTACCAGTACGCCCACAATTCCGAAGGCCATTTCGTGAGGCAGCAGCACCTGCCGGAATCCCTGGCCGGCCGTCGCTACTACTTCCCGACGGACCAGGGGCAGGAAACACAGATAGCTGAGCGGCTCAAAGCACTTTTCGGGTATAATCACACGGAAACGCCAGAGAAGAAATGACGGAAGAAAGACGCGTAGGGTGGGTTAAGCGCAGTGGGGTCGGCTGGGGAGAGGCGCTGCGCGAACCCACCAACGTTCCGAACAAATTCCAATACATCAGGTCTCAAAGTCAAAACCTGGTGGGCAACCCGTTTTTGGCATTTGGACATTCGGATTTTGATATTGTTTGGAACTTGGTGCTTGGTATTTGGAATTTACTATCAATGGTGGGTTCGCGCAACCATCCCCAATCAACCCAGCCCCTTTTGCGCTTAACCCACCCTACGGCTCCATATCATGACTGAACAGAATGTCCAGTTCCCGTCCGGCGACCTCACCCTCGAAGGGGTCTGGCATCTCGCTGAGAGCAAAGGCGACTTACCCGCAGTAGTAGTCTGCCACCCTCATCCCCTTTACGGCGGGAACATGGACAATGGAGTGGTGGTGTTAGTCTGCCGCTACCTGGCGCGGCGGGGTATCAACGCCTTCCGGTTCAATTTTCGCGGCACGGGCGGCAGCCAGGGGGCCTTCGGCGGAGGCGTCAGCGAGCAGAATGATCTGAGGGCAGCCCTATCTTACGTCCTGTCAGCCAAATTTGTGGACGGGACGAAGACCGGCATATGCGGCTATTCATTCGGAGCGGGCGTTGCGCTTTCCGTGGCCGCCGCGGGGGTCGCCGCGCAGGCCCTGGCCGCGATCTCACCTCCCCTGTTCAGCGACTACCACGGACTGGAGGCTTTTCAGGGACACAAGCTCTTCCTGGGAGGCAGCCGGGATGACCTGTTCCCCGCCCAGGCGCTTTCTCATTTCGTAGAGGGCCTCCCCGAGCCGCATGAGTGCGAAATCATTCCGGGGGCTGACCATTTCTGGATGGGTTACGAGAAGACGGTGGCAGGGAAAGCGGCCGATTTCTTCGCTCGAGTTTTGCATGAAAATAATTGATTTCCACACGCACATCTTTCCACCGGAAATAAGAGACCAGCGGGAAGACTATCTGAACAAGGACTTCGTCTTCGCCTCGCTGTACACCAGTCCGAAGGCCCGGTTGGCTACCGCCGAGGACCTCATCGCTGCCATGGACGAGGCCGGGATCGCCACATCGGTGGCCCTCAACCTCAACTGGCTGAGCCATGAACTGTGCGTCCGGACCAACGACTACATCATGGAGGCCGTTTCCCGCCATCCCGGGCGGCTGGTCGGCTTCGGCATGGTCCTGCCCGCGGCAGGTGAAGCCGGTCTCCGCGAACTGGAAAGATGCATCAAAGGCGGGCTCAAGGGCATCGGCGAGGTCAGGCCTTCGAGCAGCATGTTCGAAGGTGAGGCCGCTTCGGCTCTGGACGGCCTGGCAGCGATGGCCCGGCAACACGGCATGGTAGTCCTCACTCATTCTTCGGAGCCGGTGGGACACCGCTACGCCGGAAAAGGGAAAGTCGGTCCCGCTCTACTCTGCCGGCTCATCTCCACATATCCGGGCCTGAAAATAGTTTGCGCCCACTGGGGGGGTGGACTTCCCTTTTACGAGTTCATGCCAGAGGTCTCCAGTACCCTGAACAACACCTACTACGATACCGCGGCCTCCACGCTCCTCTACAAGATGGACGTCTTTGAATACGCCGCCGCCTTCCTGCCCCGGAACAAAGTCCTTTTCGGCAGTGACTTCCCGCTGATTTCCCCGAAGAAGTTCATCCAGAGAATAAAAGCCCTGAACCTGCCCGTGGAAAAAGAAGAGAGCCTGCTGTGGCAAAACGCCGCAGGGGTGTTGAGTCTGGAGTCTGGAGTCTAGAGTCTGGAGTCCCGCGGGGCGGGGGCTACTGGCTACTGGCTACTGGCTACTCGCTACTTATATGGAATACCTCAGAACTTTCATCGCCATAGAGCTGCCCGAAGAGGTCAAGACCGAACTGGAGGCGCTCCAGCGCAAGCTCGGTCTCCACAGAGAACCCGGCGTTAGCTGCGTCAAGCCGGCATCCACCCACCTCACTCTGAAGTTCCTGGGCAACACGCCCGTCGACAAACTGAAAGATATCCAGGAGACGATGCGATCGGTGACGGCGGCCGCGGGGCCGTTCGTCCTGGAGCTCAAGGGCGTTGGTTGTTTCCCCAACACCCGCCAGCCGCGCGTCGTGTGGGTTGGTCTGACCGGCGGGGAAGAGCTTCTTTCCATCCAGAGTCTTCTCGAAGGAGAGATAGAGAAGCTGGGATTTCCCGCCGAGGCGCGCGCTTTTGCCGCCCATCTCACCCTGGCCCGTGTACGGGACAATTGCTCCCCGGAGGCACGCCGCCGGCTGGGAGAAACCGTGGCGGCGCTCGACTACCACCCCGGAGTCAAGTTCACGGCCGACCACATCAGCCTCATCAAGAGCGTCCTCAAACCCTCCGGTCCCGAGTACACCACCCTCTACCAGGCCAACCTCGTCTGACGTTTTCGCCGCCCGGGGCGACCCGCGATGTATCGGGGTCGCTCCGCGGATCGCTGCCAGCGTTCGACACCCGCTCCGCTGTGCGATCCCGATGCATCGGTCGGGACAAGGGGTGTCGCTACGGGATTTCCCGGTGTCCGAATTGCAGAAACCTTCCTATATGTATTGCAATTTGTTCCCAAAAGGTGTATACTGCTAATTCGTCTACCAAATTAAGGTCACAAATTTTTATTACGGCCGGAGGTGGTTCCTTTGGAACTCGAACAATTCCCCAAGTGCCAGAAATGCAAAACTGGCGACTTAGTGCCTTTGTCTGATTTTGGAAGCCAGGGCGCGCCCATACACTACAAAGCATGGGTATGCACCACCCCCGATTGCGGATACAACATCAAGATCAGGAACGGCGACCTGTACGTCAACGAGCCTATCATCAGCGGAGCGCTGCACACTCCCAGAACGCGCCTGTCCTGATTTCCCGCTCTAACCCGCCGTCTGGAACATAGTCCCGCGCCTCCCGGCGCTTTCTGACCTATGAAATACTGGAGCGGCCCATGGCTTTCCTGGCCGGCATCAACTGGCTGAAAGCTCAAGCCGTTGAGTTGCTATTACCCAGCCTTTGTTCGGGATGCGGCAAAGAAGGCGCGTTCTTCTGCGCTTCCTGCCGCCGGAAACTGCCTTACATAAGGGGACCGGTATGTTCCAGATGCGGGAAACCCGGCGCCGGCGCCGGAACTTGCGCTGATTGCCACAACTCGCCGCCAGCGGTCGATGCTATCAGGGCCCCTTTTATCTTTGACGGCATTATCCGTTCCGCCATCCACCAATTCAAGTACAAAGATATCAGGGCGCTGGCTCACCCGCTGGCGGAGTTCCTGTTCGCCTGCATCCAGGAACATGGTTTGTCGCCATGCGTTCTTGTTCCTGTGCCTCTCCATAGAAACAAGCTGAAGGGGAGGGGTTACAATCAGGCAGAGTTGCTGGCCCTGGCCCTGGGAAAGCTCACCGGCTGGGCGGTGGAAAGCGGCGCTCTGTTGCGCCTGAAAGACGCCGGCCCGCAGGCCAGAACCGGCAGCGCCAGGGAACGCTCCCGCAACGTCCAGGGGGCTTTTTCGTGCCGCGATGGCCGGCTCAAAGGCAAAGCTGTGCTGCTAATTGACGACGTTTGCACCACCGGGGCGACCCTCAGCGCCTGCGCCCAGGAGCTGAAGAAGCTGCCGGTCGCCTCGGTAGGGGCGATGGCGGTTGCCCGGGAATTGTGATCCCGTGTCCGGAAGTAAGGTACCATGGAACTGAACATTACTGCCAAGAACATCGCCCTCAGCGACGCGCTGAAACGATACCTCGACAAAAAATTCGGCAAGCTCGACCAGCGGCTGCCCAGGGTCCTGGAAGCCAAGGTGGTCATCACCTCGCAGCGGGCCAAGAATCCCATGCACCGCTACATCGCCGAGATTACCATAAACAGCAACGGGACCCTGCTCCGCGCCCAGGAGAGGGCCTCCGCCCTTTATGCGGCCATCGATATGGCGGCTGACGTGATGGACCGGCAGATCGAACGCTTCAAGTCGCGCCTGCTACGAAAACCCCACCGTTTCATCCACCGGCCCGGCGCCGCCCCCCCCACCGAGGCCGAAATCGAGGCTGCCCAGGAAGAGACCGAAGAAGCTCCTTCCAGCAAGGTGGTCCGGGTTAAGCGCTTTCCCGTCAAGCCGATGTCCCCCGAGGAAGCCGCCGACCAGATGGAGCTGCTCGGTCATGACTTCTTCCTCTTCTACAACGGCGACACCAAGACCTTTAACCTTATCTACCGGCGCAAGACCGGGGATTACGGCCTCATCGAACCGCTGCTTGGCTAGCCGGCGGTCGGCAGTATGTAGGGTGGGTTAAGCGCGATGGGGAGGCGCTGGCAGGGGGTGGTCGCGCGAACCCACCATCTTCTACGTGGCCTTCGCCATCATCCGCCTCCCCCTTTGAAAAAGGGGGATTAACAGGCTGTCCAAAAAGTACTCCAGGGGAGTATATGTTTATATCTGACACCTCGACCCGCTCAGATATGAGCAAATTCCTTTTTAGACAGCCTGTTGAGGGGATTTGAAGAGCCTTTTTCCAACGGCAGACAATCCCCCTGTATCCCCCTTTTGGAAAAGGGGGAGGGAGCGCGGGTGGAGAAATAATGGTGGGTTCGCACAGCCACCCCACAGCCGAAACACCACCTCTGCGCTTAACCCGCCTTACATTGCCAGTCGATAGTCGCCAGTCGATAGTCGGGGGGGCGCGTAATCTTCGAATCTTGAATCTGTAATCAGCCGCCCGGCCCGCCCGGCGGGGGCGTGGGCGTTGGAGTCGGCGGAGGCGGAGGCGGAGGGGTGGGCCTCAGGCGGAAGTTAGCCGTCAGGAACACGTTCCTGGTCATCTGCACCGAGATGAACCGCGAGAAGCTGATCTGATCGCCTGACCAGGAATCGAAAATATACCCCGGCAATTCCTGGGTTTCCAGGGTGACGATGGTGCCGCTGGGAAACACCCCTGCGGTGATGGGGCTGACAAACCCTCCTTCCGGGGGATTGATACGGACGCTCAAGGTGTAGCGTTGCGCCAGGAAATTGACATCTACCCTGGTGTTCTTGGTGATGGTGATGGTTTTTGGATTCTCCGAGCCGGAGATGTCTCCGCCCCAGCCGTTGAACAGGAAGTCCTGGTTGGCCACGGCCGTCAAAGTCACGCTTTGACCGTACTCGAATGTCCCACCGCTCGGACTGACGCTACCGGCGGTGATGGGAAACGTCTGGGTCGTCAGGGTAAAGCGGGCCCGGGAAAAATTAGCTACAATGTTAAGGTCCCGGTCCAGTCTCACGTTGAGGGGATTATCCGTGGACCCGGCGGGAACGTTACCGCTCCAGGAAGAGAACACATACCCCTCCGTCGGCGTGGCAAAAAGACTGATCTGGGTGCCGATATCGGCGGTGCCGCTCGCGGGGGCTATCAAGCCGGAGCGCGCCGGGTTGACCGATGTGCTATAGCTGACCCGCACCACCGCAAAATTGGCGGTCACAGACTTGGGACCGTCCATGACTATCGTTATCGGGTTGGCGGTCCCGGTAAGGTCGCCGCTCCAGGTCCGGAACACAAACCCCGGTTCTTGCTGCGCCGTGAGGGTCACCCGCGTCCCGTACTCATATTCGCTAAGGTAAGGCTCAATGCCGATCATTCCGCCGCTCTGAGGTATGACGCCGGCGGTCAGCGTGAAGGCCAGCCGCCTGAAGACCGCCGAGACAGTCTTATTTGAGTCCATGACTATCTCCAGCCGGTTTTGACTCCCGGTAACATCCCCTTCCCACCGCTCGAAGCTGGCGCCCGGCCCGGGCGAAGCGCCAAGGACCACGCGAGATCCTTCCAGATACCTCCCTGTCGGACTGGGCGGATCGACGCTCAACCGTCCGTAGTCGGGCGGATAGACGCTCGCGTTGAGCTGATAGAATGACGGCGTGGGTGTGGGGGTTGGCGACGGGTTGTCCATAGCCACCAGGCCGAAAGTGGACACTCCCCGTTTGGTCTGGGCCGCAAACGTTGCCGTGTCTTCAAGGGTGTACCCTTCGAACCGGGTGAGCAGCAGCTCGACGCTGCCGTCATCCGACAACACCGCCACGGCCACATTGCCCGGCGGGTAGCTGTCCGCCCAGCGTCTCCCCACCTGGAAGGTCACCGTCCCGGGCCCGATATCCCTTCCGTCCACCAGCCTCGTCTTGGTGACCTCCGCCACAAAGGCAACGTCACGCAACCTGTTACCCATGCGCGTGGCCGCCAGGGTAAAGGCGTTCATGGCGGCCGGGTTCGGCGCCTTGGCCAGCATAATCCGGAGAGCCGCCCCATCGGGAAGCGACATCAGTTGTGTCTTAACCTGAAACGACACCCTGTCTACCCGGGGGTCCGACAGGTCCGCCGACACCGCCGCCGTTTCCAGCTCCAGTTTCTCGATCCTTCCCTCAGCCGAGGTCCCGGTGCCGCCGAGCGGCCTCACCGTGGCCTGGAGCGTCATCCGCAACTTGCCGGCTATGTCCCGTATCGGTATTATCAGTCCATCGTTGGACAGGACAACCCCCGTGAAGGGGTCACTGAAACTGGCGAGGGTCGCCCCTCTGGGCAGCGCCACAGGCAGGGCCACGTCCATCGTCCCTTGCGCCCCGGTGACGATGGAAATCTTTCCCCCCGGCGTCAGCGGGACAATGGCCCCCCTGTTATCTCTTCCCGCCGCGGCCGGGTTTATATCCGGAATGGCCAGGGGGATATCGAACACCGGCGGCGGCGTCGGCGTCGGGGAGGGAGTGGGCGTCAACCAGGGGTTCTCGATGCACCCTGCCGCAATGATGGCCATCGCCACCAATACGGCAACCGCCATCCGGCAACGGGCCAGGGACCGCGCTTTCACGATGATATCAGACACCTTAACCCCATAATATGCCCATCACCCGGGGGGGCGCAGCCCATGGCTTCAGCCTTGCGGGGTGGCGAAAAGTGAACTCTGGACAAGGCTTGCATGATCCGGCTTAGCTCAAATTGCACAGACACCTGACCGGACAAGGCGGAAATTCTTGGTTCCAACACCCGGCTGAACCGGGGGCAAGTTCCAGACAATTATGAGATTCATTTGCCATTTTTCGAAAGAACTCTCCACTTCACGGCCTGCTACCGCCATGCGGCAATGGCTACACCAGCCGCGGCAGAAAGTAAGGTAATTATAAACCCCACTGCTTAATAAGTCTACATAAAGGATTGGAAAATTCGAGGATTCTGTAGCACGCTGCCGCGTGCCCGTAGGGGCGAGGTCCCCTCGCCCGGGGGGCTGGCGCAACGCAGGTGACTCGGTGACCGTGCCCCGCCAGGCAACCATGGCCGGCCCATTTCCGCCGGATGGTGACGACCGTGGGCGCGACCCAAGCCGGGTTGCTGTTCACAATCAGGGTACTGAGGGCGTCTAGGAAGGGTTCGCAGCAGGCGAGGGGGAGGGGCTGGGCGATGGCGACGGACTCGGGGATGGCGAGGGGGACGGGGAACGTGTGGGCGACGGGGATGGGCTGGGTGATAGAGACGGAGAGGGCGACGGCGATGGGCTTGCCGTCGGCGCCGGTGAGGGGCTGGGGCTGGCCGTCGGCGCAGGAGACGGCGATGGACTGGGCGCGGCAGGCGGGGTTGCGGTAGGCGCTGGCGATGGGGTGGGCGATGGTGTGGCAGTAACCCCGGGTGTGGGCGTAGCTGTTGGCGTCGGCGCTGGCGTGGGCGGAGGCGTGGTGGGCGCTGGCGACGGCGTGGCCGTCGGCGCGGGCGAGGGTGACGGCGTCCCGGTCGGCGATGGGGCAGCCGTGGGCGCCGGGGTGGGCGTCCCCACAGGCGTGGGAGAAGGGGCAGGGGAGGCAATGGGCGTAACCGCCGGCGTCCCCGCCGGCGTGGGGGTGGGCGTGGGCGCAGGGGTGGGCGTTGGCGAGGGCAGCGCCTGCAATCCGGCCGGCGTGGGGGAAGGCGTCAGGGACGCTGTCCCGGTTGGCGCCGGCGTGGGGGGGATGGTGGGTACGACCGTAGGGACCTCTGTGGCCGGAACGGGAATAAAGTTCGCGGTGAGCCGGACGTTGCCCGTGACCGTGATGGTCACGGAGTTGTAGACATTCGTAATATCGCCCGTCCAGGATGAAAAAATGTAGCCGGGGGCCGGCATGGCTGTGAGGGTAACCGTGTCGCCGCGTCTCAGACTCTGGACGAATCCCGGCGTGATGTAGCCCGCCCCGGGCGGGTTCACATTGACTCCGACCACAAAGGTGATCGGGGAAAAATTCGCCGCGACCCTCGTGTCCCTGGTCATCATAATAGTCTTGGGATTCTCCGAACCCGAAGCATCCCCGCTCCAGCCGGTGAATTGATAGTCCCCCATGGAAATCACCGTCAGCACCACTGTCTGCCCGTGTTCGAAAGTCCCCCCGGCGGGGCTGACGCTGCCGCCGGCCGCCGGAGAAGCCGTTGTGGTCAGGGCATAACGGACCCGCGTGAAGTTGGCCACCACATTCGTGTCCCGCTCCAGGAGAATCGAAAAGGGATTTTGCCGCACGCCTGAAGACACTTCGCCGCTCCAGGAAGAGAACACCCATCCTTCGTTGGGCGTGGCCCCAAAGATGATCTGCGCGCCCGCATCGGAAGATCCGCTACCGGGGCTTACGTAGCCGGCCCCCGGGGGATTCACCGACACGGCATAGTTGTACCGCGCCTTGACGAAATGAGCGGTGACATTCTTGGTCCCGTTCATGACCAGCGTTGCCGGATTGGCGGCGCCGGAAACGTCGCCGCTCCAGGACCGGAAGATAAACCCCGGCGAACTCTGTGCCTGCAGGGTCACCCGCGAGCCGTAGTCATAGTAACTCAAAAAAGGTTCCACTACCACAGAGCCGCCACCGGCCGGGTCAGTCACGGCGTTCAGCGTAAAGCTCTCCCTGCTGAACGCGGCGATGATGCTCTTGTTCGAGTCCATCACCACCTCCAGCCGGATCGAGTTGCCGGAGGCACTCCCTCGCCAGTAGTCAAACTTGTGTCCTGGGTTGGCCTGCGCCCGGACCACCACCCGGCTCCCCTCCGGATAGCGACCCAGTCCGCTGCGAGGCTCTATGATTACCGTCCCGAAATCCGGGTTGTCATTGGCCACATCCAGCACGAAAAGCCCTGGCGCCGGCGTCGGCGTCGGCCCCGGGCCCTCCATACCCGCCAGGGCGAAAGCAGAAAAGCCCTTGGCCGATTGGGCTGTGAAGACGGCTTCATTTTCAGGGGTGTAGCGCAGGAACTGCGTCTGCAACATTTCTACGCTGCCATCGTCTCGATAGACGCCGATAGCGATGTTCGGCGCCCCGAAGGTGTCCGCCCACAACCTGCCCACGGATAGCGTCACGGCAGCGGCGCCGATATCCTTGCCGTCAATCAACCGCGTCTTTTCCACCTCCCCCACAAAAGCGATCTCCTTCAGCCTGTTCCGCAACCTGGTCGCCGCCAGGTTGAGGGCGTTTCTGGCTGCGGCATTGGGCGACTTCGACAACACGACTTTTACCCCGGCCCCCTCGGGCAGGGACTTTAGCTCGGCCCGCACCTGAAACGACACCGGGCCTAACCGCGGGTCCACATTACCCAGATTGGATTTCAGAGGCAGGGTCTCCATCTCCAGTTTTTCTATTCTGCCCTCCACATTCACCCCGGTCCCCATGAGCGGTCTCACGGTAGCGAGCAGGTTCATCTGCACCTTGCCGGCAGCGTCCCTGATGGGAATAACCAGCCCGTCGGTGGTCAGCACCACACCGCTGGCGGGATCGGTGAAACTGGTCAGAATCACCCCCTTCGGAAGGGCCACCGGCAAGACGACATTCAGAAACCCCTCCTGGCTCTTCATGATCCTTATTGCTTCCCCGCTCTCCGGCAGCACCCGGGCGCCGGACACGTTGCGCGCCGCCGCGGCGGCGCTCACGTTGGGCATAGCCAGAGGTAACTCCTGGGTGGGCGGAGGCAGGGGAGGCGGTGTTGGGGTCGGCGTGAACCAGGGGTTCTCAATACACCCGGCGCCCAGAACGAACAACAGGAACACCCCTAGAACTATCTTCTGGCTGGCTTCGATCAGTTTCCTCACACCCATATAATCGATTCTGCTGAACATCGGGGCGGGTCATTCTTGAGTTTATTCCATGTAATCATAATACAATCGGGCCCAAAATATCAAATCTTCCAAAACTTCTCTCTGTTAATCCGAATTTTACAGCTTTTTTGTATTGACACTGGCGCTCCAATACTCTAACATTTATCAACGTTTATCGAGCGTTCTGTTCGACTGGACATCTCAAATCTGCAGCGAAAGGCGGAATTCGTTATGAATGGCAGGAATCGAACCCTGGTCTCTGTGATTGGCGTTGTGGCCCTCATATCTCTTTTCCTGAGCCTTCCCTTCGCCCCTGCTGAAGCCCAGCAGGCGGCGAGGGTGGTCCTCACCGACTACAAGGTCCAGACCCTGGACGGCAGGGAAACCAAAGAGCCGTTAATGGCTGGGTCCAGCTACATTGCTGAATTCACCCTGGAGATCCCGAAAGGCGTGCGGGACACCATCACCTTCAGGACGGAGCTGAACAGGGTGGGCACTGAACCCTACTGGGCCCTCCCCACCTACAAGACAATCAACCCGAACACAGTAAACGCCGGACGCAACCAGATTTCCTTCAGCCCTGACCCCGAAGCTGAGGGGAAGCTCAAGTTTGCGCTGAAGGGACAAATCCCCGAAGACGTGACCTCAGTCAGGGACCTGGACAAGAAGATCATCCCCGGCATCCACCTCAAGAAGTCCATCAAATTGCTCATCCTCAGCTCGGAATCCGGGACCATCAGGGATGAACGCGCCATGCAGGCGATCGACAAGTCCATCGAGACTTATCAGAATACCCTGGCCGCCAAGAGGGAAGTGGTTGAAGGGCAACAAGGAGAACCGGAATTTGTCAAGCTCATCGGGGCGCTGGTTAAGGAAGCGCAGGCCGTGGCCAACGCTGGCTATACGGACACCGCCACTAACCTGCTGAAAGCCATTCCCGACAGGGGCTGGCCCCAGCCCCCCACTTCGAACACCCTGCTCTACGGCATTATCGGCGCCGTGGCAGTGATAGCCCTGCTCGGCTTCGTCATGATGTTCAAAAGCCGCGGGGAGGTGGGCAGCGCCCGGAGCGTGATCGAGGAGCAGGTGGGGAAACTCGATGTGGTCTCCGTCAAGATCGGGCGGCTCGGCGACAAGGTACTGGCACAGGAGATAAACAACGTCAAAGAAGAACTAGACGGGATATCGAGGTAGTAAATGGCTGACATCGAGAAGAAAAGGGACTACGCCCCCCAGTTCGTGGGCATGGGAGGGACCGGCGCCGACGTTCTCACCTCTATCATACGCAACCGCAAGCTCATCATGCCCCTGTTGCGGGTGGAAGGCCTGAAGGTTACCTTTCTAGCACTGGATGTTGCCAACTCTCAAATTGACGCCCTCATTGCCGCTTACAATGAACTCCTGGAAGAGCTGAAACAATTGAACATCCCCCGGGACAGGATTTTCCTGACCGCAAAGTCGGTGAAGTTCTCCCGGCCGGAAGCCATGTTCGATTTTATCCGGGCTTTCCCGGACTATCTTACCCGGGAGGATGTCAGATTCCCTAATGGCTTCAAGCCCTGGCTGTCATCGGCCATAGAAATTCCTGATCTCGCCGGCGGGGTCGGGCGAAAAAGGGCGCTGGCCAAAGGCATCTATACTCAGAACTATTACATGCTCGGCGCCATCCGCGAACCCCTGGACGGTTTCATGGAACACATGGTCGGCTCCACCATCCAGCCGGCCATCTTTATCGTGTGGGGACTCGGCGGCGGTTCCGGCAGCAGCATCGCCATGGAGTTTTCCCGCCAGTTGCGGCAGCGCATCGGACGCGGGACTCCCGTTCTCGGTTTCTGCGTCGCCCCCTGTCCGGGCGATGACCCACCCGCGCGCGGCCCATCCGCCTTTGCCTCCCTGGTGGAACTGGACTACCTGATCGACAAGACCAAGAACGACAATATCATCGCCACCTACGGGAAGTTCTACGAAAATCCCTTCAGCACCTTTTTCATGATTCCCCTGGGACCGGCAGACAGCCAGGGCAGGGGCCTGAAGTATGCCCACCGCATCATTGACGACGCCATCGGGGACATGCTGGTCAAAGGCCTCAACTTCGACCTCACCGACCTGCTCGGGCAGGTGGGTTACAACGTTGACATGAAAGGCAAGTGGCTGCACACCGTTTGCACCGTCAAGGTGTCCTACCCGGTCCAGGAGTTTATCCAGTTGACCAAGATGTACCTTGCCCGCATGGACAAGGCCCGCGTGCTCCGCAAGACCAAGAAAGAGATATTCGGCGGCACCAAGGTCAGTGACACCGGTGGCGTGCGGCGCATCCTGAACCTGTGCTATGAAGAACTGCTCGATATTTACAGGAAATGGTTGACGCAGCGCGGGCGCTATGAACCGGACAAGTTCGAAGAGGCGGCCAAGAGCCTGCTTTACGAAGACAGAAGCATAGATACCGACTTCGTCGTCTATCTCCGGGGCTCCCAGGAAGCAGTGAAAATCCAGTTAGACGAGCTCTTCCAGTCGGTCAGGGCCATCGGCCTGGACGCCGCCGAAGGGACGCTGGAGTACCGCATAAACCGCCAGTTGACCGACTTCTACAACATCGCGGTAGACCTCCCCCACCGGTTCAACGAGTACACTCCCAAGATACCGGACATGGTCGCCAATCTCCCCGGCGACCTGCTGACCACCCAGAAGCTGACGCCCACCCAGATTCTTCTGGTCCGCGACGTCATCGACGTCGCCGAGATGGTCGGTTCCTACATGGAAGGCGTCAGGAAATGGCTGGAGTGCAAGAAACTCGCCGAACACCTGCTGCGCTTATACGAGACGGCGGAAAAGTCACCGGAACGGGAAGAGACCATGGGAGACATCCGCAGGATTGCCAATCATGAACTGGTTATCCTCTTTTCTCTGGTCTCTGCCATGTTCACTCCCCTCCAAACCGAGCTCAAAAACGCTGATGAGTACCAGACCAACCTGGTCAAGGTAAGACGGACGCTCGGCGAACTCGAAGAGAAGAAGCGGAAGTCCACCGAAATAGTCGAGGACCAGATGAGAGTGGCCCAAGACCAGAAGACCCGTCTGGCCAAAGAACAAAAACAGATAAAGTTCTGGACGCCTGCTGCCCGCAGAGTCGATTTGGCCCGCCGTCAGAAGAAGCTGAAAGACCAGCTCGCTCTTCTCCAGGTAAGCATGGATGAACCGCAGGGCGAGCTGGCAAAGGTGCAGCAGAAGATCAAGGAATACGGCAGCATCCAGAAGGTATACGAGGTGAGTTCCGACTACCGCCAGCTCATACCTGAAATCGCGGCCATGACCACCAGGTACTACGAGACCCGCACCGAGATGGTCCGGGACAAAGGTTTTTACGACCGCACCGCCGAGCTGACCGAAGAAGAGCAACTCCAGATCGTGCAGAGGGTCTTGAGAGGCGATGAGGTAGCCTTGACTCGGGAAAGCATTCTCAACGACATCGTCAACCGGCAGCACCTGAGAAGGTACATGGTCAGCGTGCTCAACCTCTTCAAGTCCACCGACACGCTGGGCATCACCGTCGACTACAAGACCGATTTCCTGTGGTTCACCATCGTGGCCCCGCCCGGGATCTGGACCAAGGAGCTCGAGCAGGACACGCTCACGGCCCTGGCTGGCTACGTCAAACAGGATGTCTCTCGCAGCATTTTCATTCGCCAGATTGATTCGGACGACCCGTGGGTCGTGAGATTCCTCCTGGTCGCGGCCAATGCCTGGCCCACCTGCCTGAACATGTTCGCCGAGATCCGGCAGGGCTATGAAAAGGTGTCGCCCACGGAAAAAGTTCTTGCCCATTCCTTCCTGCTGGAGCAGGGAATCTTTCCCGATGCGGCGGCAACGGCCTTTCTACCGGCTAAGACAGAAACGAAATGAAAGACCAATACCCGGTACCACAGGCCACCGTGCCTGTGCGACCCGCATGTTGAGAGAGAGACTTATTGTGTGCGAATCACCATTGTTCAAAAACCATGGCTCACCCCGATACATCGGGGTGGTACCAGGTAGCCCGCGGTGAATGCTGGCGAAAATCAGCCCCTCACCTTAGTCCTCTCCCACAAAGGGGAGAGGAGACTCCGTTATGGCGATAGATAAGACCGATTTCGAGAAACAGGAAGAGCAGCTCCGTTCGGTTTTGCTCCGCGCCCTCATAGGCTTCTTCATCGCCCTCGCCACGCTGCTGTTCGCCGGCGCGGTGCCGTTTTATCCCTTTTCCTTCGCCGTAATCCTCGCCCTCGCCCTGGGAGGGCTTGCCTATCGCGCCCCGGCGCTTTCCCTCGGGCTTATGTTCTTGCTCAATCTTCCAGGCTACCTGTACCAGGGTGGTCTTCCAATGGGGCTGGTGGTGGTGACGGGCCTGGTCTTTCTGGCGGCCACCCTCACCTGTCTGGACCGCCCCGGCGCCTGCCTGGTCATCGCCGCAGGGGTTATCGCCGCGGCCGTTATGTTTACCTCCGTATACTTCCTCTCTATTCCCATTCTCGTCTCCGTTATCCTGTTCCGGGCCAGGGGCCTCGCCACAGGCAGCCCGCTCGCCATCCTGGTTTTTCTCGCCATATACAACCCGTACCTGGCGCTGACCATAAGACCCGAAACCCCCGCCGACATCGTTCCCCTTTTTCAGCAAATACAAATACCACCCCGGGACCCCATCCTGACAATAGAATTGGGCCAGATGATCACCCAGTTGAAGGAGGCCATCGGCAGGAGCGAAAATATCGTCAAGAACCTGACGTTCTACTGGCCTCTCGTCGTCTCGGAACCAGGGCCGGAGGCATCCGCGGTGTACAGCCTGGTGGGCCGTCCCCTCGGGTTCGTCCTCTACTTCGTCATCGCCCTCAGCGTCTCGGTGGCTTTCGGCGCGCTCTCCATTTTCCGCTGGATGGCCAGTCGCGACCTCGGTACCCGCTACCTCTCCTGGATAGCGCCCACTCTTTCGCTCCTCATCGCCGACGTTGGCTTCCTCCTTCCCATCTCCACGTTCGCGGCCAGCTTCGCCTACACCACCACCCTCCAGGGCAACATCACGTTCCTGCTGGTGCTCGCCACAATTGGCATAGGCGTCGGCGGCTCCGCCATCGAGTACGGGCTAAAGACCCGCGATGTGTCCCTCAAGGTCCGCAAGGACCTGACTGATATGCTGCCCATCGTCAGGCGGCACACAGACCAATTGCAGCAGAAGCTGTCGTCCATCCGCGAACTGGCAACGCTGATCGACTTCCACGCGCAGGACAAACTGGTGGCTGTCTCTGCCCAGGAGTTGAGCTACATCGAAGACAGGGCCGGCGTGCTTCCCACCATCGATCTCCAGGAGAAGATAAAGGCCTTCACGGCCATGCAGGAAAGCCTGCAGAAGGCGCAGGCCGACAGCGAGCAGAAGCTGGTGCAGTTCTATGATGAAAGCCGGGAGAAATACGAAACTTATGTCGCCCGCAGCAAGGACCTGGGCATAGTCGGCATCGAAGTCCATCATCCCAGACCCGGGGTGGAACTGGCGCCCCTTGGCTTTGACCGTGTCAAGGAGGAGCAGGCAAAACTCAATGAAGCCTTCCACCATCTGGCCGAATGCCTGGTATCCATCGGCCGGGAAACGGCTTCATTGATAAGCTCCGAGGTGGACCCTGAATTCAAACCGTTCGGGCTGGACATCGCCCAGAACTACCTCGCCACCCACCACAGTCTCGAGGCCATAGATTCCATGCTGTCTACCTTCCTCACCATGAGAGATGTCCTGGATAAGGCGGCGGCAGATGTCTTTCCACACCTGCAGAGCGCCGTCCGCACGTGGCAAGCCGCCATCATCGGAGAAGCGCTGCCCACCCTTAAAATGATCGGGGATGAGGAATTCATCCAACGCCTCGAGGCCCTGGAACCAATGCTGGACAACATCACCGTCACCCGGGAAGAAAGGCAGTTCGCCAGGTTGGTGCTGCTCGTCAAGAATGTCAAGGAGCTCAACCAGGCAATGCACCAGGTGGTTTCCCTCCTCACGGGGAGGATTCGAGACCGCGAAAAGATCATCGAGACTAAAGTGCCCCCAGGCTTTGATTGGGAAAAGAACACCTTCCTGCCGCAGAAAATTGTCGATGTTCAGGAGCAGCTCGCCAGAAAGCCAAAGGAAGCCTCCCTGGGCAACCGGCTCCTGAACATCGAACTTGCCCTTAATACCATCGCCGAAGGCGTGGCGCTGGTCCGGCACTACATCTTTGAAAACGAATTCCTCATCAATTTCTCCAACATCCAGTACCTCATTTCCCTGAGGGTGGACAAACAGGGCGTCGTGACCACCGCCGAGTTGCCGGTCAAAGAGAAATATGCCCACCGCTACCTGGTGCTGTACACACGGAATCACTATGATCGCGTCACTTTTGACAGCCACCGCGGCATACTCAAAACGTTGGATCGGGTGTAGACAGAGACAGACCGCAGCCAAAATATGACGAATGACGAAATCCGAATGACGAATCAATGCTCCAAACTCAAATGTCCAAACAGGACGCCATTCGTCATTCGTCATTGGAATTTGATTCGTCATTCGGGCTTCGAATTTCGTCATTATTCCCATTAGCCGGCTAAATTCATGGAAGAAAAAACCATCATAGGCGACGTGGATGTCTCTTTCCCGGGGACCGGCAAAGGCATCCTCGAGATCACCGAGAATGAGATAGTCCTGTACAAGAAGAAAGGGCTGTTTTCCGCCCAGTCGCTTGTCAGGCGATTGCCCATGGCGGGAATTTCGGCGTTGGAGGTCAGCCCTGACCACAAGCTGCGCATCGAAGGGAGCAATGAAAAGGACGAAGTCTTCGTCGAAACCATAACCTTCGAATATAAATCAGAAGCCGAGAAGGTCATCAAACACCTTCAGGACTACCTCGAAGAGAAGACCAAAAAGGCCCGGGCTGAACAAGAAGCCAGGGAAGCCCAGGAGAAGGAACGAGAAAGCCGCGACAAGGCCGAGAAACACCGGCAGTATGTTCACGCCAATCTGTTTTGCCTCCGTTCCATTACCCGCAACCTCTTCGCCCTGTGTACCGCCATCCCGCAGGAGGAATGGCCCAGGATAAAGGAAATCAGCGCCGGGTTGCAGAAAGATGTTGAACAGTTCGTGAAACTCAATGGGATCGACCAGGAGACAACCCTGGCCAACTTCCAGGAACTGGCGGAGAAGGAAGAGCTGCCGGAGTTGGAAAAGGGGGCCGCCAGTCTGCTGGAGTTTGTGTCCGGTCTGATGGAAAAAGACGCGCCTGAGGGAAGCCCATCCCCGGTGGACGCCGCCGCCGTGCCGAAATGGGAAGACCTGAAATACTTTTTCCTGTATGTCTCCCTTCTCGGCGAAATCAACATGCTGGTCGAGCTGGATGAGCCAGGCGAGTTACTCCAGGTCGCTCCCAGGCTGGAGATGATATCCCATATCATGCACGAAACATTCGGCCTCGCCGGCGACAGGTCGCTGGCGACCGCATTGAAGCTACCCAGAAAGCATGAGGAAGCCGCCGCCATAGTCAGGAAATTGACCGCCGAGACCGATGTCTACCTCAAGCAGGCCGCGGAGGTCAAATCCTGATGCCAGTACTTTCGTGCGCCAGGGGACATGATAACAGGCCCGACCTGGAAAGGTGCCTGACCTGCGGCCTGCCGCTGGTGGACTACGACGAGGAAGCGAAGGCACTCCTTCGACGGTTCAAGGGCAGGCTGGGATCCTTCCGCTTTGCCGTGGAGAAGATCCTGCTGGGTGTGGGGACAGCAGGCAAGGGCATCATTCACGAGTTTTCCCACGCCACCGCCAAGACGCCCGGGGCGGTGTACCTCACCGTTGACGCCGCCGAAGAGAAGGACACCGGAAAGGGAAAAACCCCGTACATCCCGGGGCGCAATTACGTATTCAGGGACTACCCCCCGGGGGGCGGCCTCTACTGTCATATCGGCCGGCAGGTGGCGCTCAGAGACGAAGGACTGACGGGCTTCCTCAAGAACGCCGGCATTTCCCAGGGGGACGAGCACCAGAACATCATCGTGGTGGCAGCTACGGGCGGCGGGACAGGGAGCGGCGCCGGTCCTGCCGTGATTTACAAGGCCAAAGATATCAACCCCTGGGCGCACACCTTCGCCGTCGCCGTCACCCCGTCGAACGTCGAGACCGACCGCTATCACTTCAATGCCTACTATGGGGTATCTTCACTCCTTCACTTCGAAGACAAGCCAAACGCAGACGTTATCGTGGTCCTGAACTACGACGAACTCCGGAGGGTCACCGGCGTCGGTCCCTCAGGAGAGGAAATCAAAACCGAAGGACTCGTCATCGCCATGCTCCGCATGTTGGGGCTCGATATCGGACACGCCGGCGCCACCAGGCTGGCCAGGCTGAGCCAGGACCTCGGTATCCAGGCCTACGTTCCCTGTCTCGGAATGGGCCGTAGCATGGAGATTTTCGGCAGTCTTCCCAACATCCTCGAGAGCGCCGTCCTCCTGCCCATGTCCCCCGTAGACAGGGCCAATGTCATGGTGGCGTACCTGCTGATCCGGGTACCCAACCGCCTCTCTGACGTCCTGACAGACAGGGTGATCAACGAGCTTTTTGATAGCTGGGCCAAGGCCAATTTCCCCAGGTTGAAGGCCAGTCTGTGCCTCATCACCCGGCTGGAGGAGATGAGCGACCGCATCAGTGTCTGTATCCTCTTGGGGGGCGATTCCCTGGACAATGCCCTCGGCGAAACCAAGAAAGGCTTCCAGCGCTTCTGGACCTACCTTCAAAAGGCTGGACAACTCGAAAGGATAGGCCTGGACAACCCTACCCTGGAGACCATCTCCCGCAATATCGACTTTTACAACAACAATCTGCTCCGGTGGCGGTCTTAAGCCCGTAGCGACACCCCTTGTCGCGACGGGTCGGGACTCTCGCAAGGCGGAGCGGGTGTCGAACAGTAGCGTAGGGTGGGTTAAGCACAGAGGGGCGGAGGGAAGGAGGGTGGCTGTGCGAACCCACCACGACTGCGGGTTACAGACTACAGACTACAGATTACAGATTCCCCGCCCCCGGCGGCGACCACGTAACCCAAAACACAATAACCCAATAACTCAAAGAACTACTCGACGTACCGGTGCACCGGGCCGGCGCCGGCTTCGGGCAGCAGCGCATAGCCCTCCCCGTTACCCCCCTCTGCGAACCGGATCGCTCCCACCGGGCATTCCCTGGCGCAGAAAGGCTCCAGGCCGCGGTCAATCCTCCCCCGGCAAAAGTCGCACTTGGATGCCAGCCTTTTCCGCGCGTCGAAATGAATGACGTTGTACGGGCAGGCCGGTAAACATAGCTCGCAGCCGCTGCATTTGCTCCCGTCAATGAACACAATGCCATCCTCCCGCCTGACGATGGCCCCGTCCGGGCAGGCGGTCAGGCACGGGGCATTCCGGCAGTGCATGCAGGTCACCGGACGGAAAGACATCCGCACCTCCGGGTAGGTCTGCTTCCCGATATCCCCCAGCGTGTGGACTCTTATCCAGTTCTCTCCCGGCTCCAGGTTGTTTTCCACCTTGCAGGCGATGGTGCAGGTCTCGCACCCGATGCACCGGCGAAGGTCAAAGATAAAAGCGTATTTCGAGTTCATTCAGCTTGTCGAGTTCCCTGGGGTTTTTCGGTTATTGAGTTTTTGGGTTATTGGGTTATTGAGTCTCCCCTTCGTCCCCCTCGTGCTCCCAGTCCTCCTACGTTCAAACCTTCTAACGTTACAACTTTATAAACCTTATGAACCTTACAAACCTTACAAACCTTCTACCCCCGCTCCACCCTGACCAGCACATCGTAATGGACCATATGCGCGGCGGCTTTCGTGTCCTTCACGATCTGGTCTGTTTCCAGGGCGGGGTTGATCGCATTCGGGTCGTCGATGGCATGTAGCAACTGATTATAGTGCCCTTTGACGAAATGCTCCGGCCAGGGACCGTGATACACGTTGACCGTCCCGGCCGGCACTGTGGAACTCACCCTGGCCTTGATTCGCAGGTCCCCCCGGTCGTTGAAGACCCTCACCATCTCTCCACTCCCGATCCCGCGAGCGCCGGCATCGGCCGGGCTGATGACGAGGTACGGGGCCGGATCAGGCCCCTGCATCCAGTCGACGTTGGCCAGTTGGGATTGCACCAGGTTCTTTGTCTTGATAGTCAAGAGGCGTAGCAGGGAACCGCTTCCCGACCCCGGAGGGGCGCTTTCCAGCGGCTCGCGGTAGAACGGCAATTCCTCGCCAAACTCCAGTTGCGACTCCACATAGAACTCGATCTTCCCCGTCGCCGTCGGGAAGTCCTTATCCGCAAACGGCACGTAGGCAGCCAGGGGCACATTCGCCCGGACGACCTTCTCCCGCTCCAGCCTGTCCAGGGTGATCCCGGCCACTGACGGATGTCCGGAATCCAGGAATACCCTGAACAACTCCGCCTCAGTGGACTCGAAGAACCGGCCAAGCCCTACCCTCGTGGCCAGGCCTCCCCAGATGTCCAGGGGTGTCCTGGCCTCACCAGCGGGGCCGACGGCCTTCTCCATCCGGACCAGGTGGTTTTTACTGATGGCGATGTCCGCCCTTTCGAACGTGCTGGCCTCCGGCAAGACGTAATCGGCGAACCGGGCCGTCATGGTCATGAACACATCCGAGACCACGACCAGGTCCATTCGCGATAATATCTCCCGGTAGCGGCTCACGTTCCCGTAGTTCTGGAAAGGGTTCTGGTAGGCGATGAGCAGCGCCTTTACCGGGTACGGTTTTCCATCAGCTATGGCCCGCCATCCCCGGAGCGAGTTCTTTGTCCCCGGCAACGTGCTGACTCCGGGCGCACCCTTCGGCGAGGAGACACCCCGGCTATTCAGCTCTATCGGATAGCCGGACCAGTCCGGCTGGGAGACCCCGCCCCCGCTCACCCCGATGTTTCCGGTAACGGCCCCCAGGGTAATGATTGCCCTCAGGGCCAGGTTGCTGTTGAGAGTGCGGGCCATCCCATGAAACAGCCTGATAGCCGCCGGCTTGTTGGTAGCATATTCCACCGCAAGGCGCTCAATGGTGGCCGCGGGCAGTCCGCAGATTTCAGACGCTTTGTCGAGCGGGTACTCCGCCGCCCTTTCCTTCAGAAGGTCGAACGCCGTCCGGCATTCGATGCCCTGGACATTGAAGCTACCCGACAGGGCGGGACCGACACCCGGCTCATCATGGGGTCTGGCTCTCCCCTTTTCAACAGGCGGGATTACATCCGCTCCGGCTCTCCCCCTTTGAAAAAGGGGGATTAAGGGGGATTCAACCTCCCAGACCAGCGGCCTGTCCGAGCCCCCAGCGCTGATGTCCTTCTCCCGGAGGAAACGCCCGGTGTCCGACCGTACCAGAAACGGCCCCACAGTGTGCCGCAATAGATAACTGCGGTCGTAAAGCCCCCGCTGGACGATGACGTTCAGCATCCCCAGGGCCAGGGCGGCGTCCGTGGCCGTCTTTACCGGAATCCACCAGTCGGCTTTCGCCGCGCTGGCATGGTAGACAGGGCTGACGTTTACAATCCGGGCGCCGTTTTCCCTGGCGTCCAGGTAATATCTCATCTCCGGGATGCAGGTCTCGGCGGGGTTGCCTCCCCAGAGAATCACCATCTTCGAATTCAGGTAGTCCCGGCAGTCGTGGCTCTGGTAAGAGTCGCCGAGGACGAGCAACAGGGCGGCCGGTATGCCGCCGTCCGAGGTGTAGCCCCTCCCCTCGAAGGCGCCGCCGGCTCCCCAGGCGCTGGCGAAACGCAACCCCGCCAGCCGCCCCATGACCGTCCCCACCGAGCTGCTGCCGCCGGGCATGACCTTCACCGCCCTTGACCCATATCGTTCTCTTATCTCGAGCAACTTCGACGCAATCCCGTCCAGCGCCTCATCCCAGGAAACCCTTTCCCATTTCCCTTCTCCCCTCTCCCCTGTCCTTTTCAACGGGTATTTCAGCCGGTCCGGATGGTACAACCAGCGCAGCGAAGCCAGGCCGCGTAGACAGGCGCGCCTTTCGCCCGGCTCGCCGGGCATCTCCACCGATTCGACTTTGACCGCCCGTCCGTCCTGGACCGCGACTTTGAGCACGCAGTCCTGGTGACAGCCGGCAAAGGGACAGACCGTGAAATGTTCCGTCATCTCATACACTAATACAAGCGCACCAAATCGTGGTGCATGGTCTCACACAAAGACACAGCACAAGGGGCACAAAGAAATCCGTGTGGCGGACGCTGACGCCAACTCCATTCGGACTTCGTCATTTCCTCTTTAGATTGGTCATTCGTCATTCGGGCTTCGTCATTTCCTCTTTGAGTATACCGTTTTTGAACCTTTTTTGCACCTGCGTATTGACAAAGCCGGAAAAAGGGGTAATATAAGACGGGTTTTTTTCCACCTGTCCTGCATTCGCTGGAGATGAAACAATGAAGAGCAGTTTCGACAAGGCATTCCGGTCTTCACTCACCCTCTTTCTCGTCGCGGTCATCGTATTACAGGCTCTTTGGCCGGCCATCACTTTCGGCGGCAAGCCTGCCGCCGCTGCCGGTCCCGTCCTCATCTCGCCCATCTCCAACTGGGGCGGACACGACTTCGTCGAAGACGCCACCGGCAAGTTTCACCTGGCGTTTGGCAACGGCGCTGACTTGAAATATGCTTTTTCGGCGGATTCCGGCGCAACCTGGACGGTCCAGACGATTCTCACCGCGCCCAACGCGGTACTGGGGCCAACGCTTACGGTGGACCACAACGGCGCCGTCTTCGTTTTCTACTATTTTGACGTCCCTCCCACCTCTGGAGGATCGGAATGGAACTATGAGCTCAGCGTGGCCAGCAATGTCTCGAACCTCTCTGGTCCATGGACGGTCCAGACGCTTCAGTCCAACACCGGCTACGCTGGCAACGGGCATGACTCCGACTTCGGAGCAACCAACAACGGCATCAGGACCATCAAGGCCTTGGCCGATAGCGCCAACCAGGTCCATCTCATCGCAGCCCACTACGGCTGGCACGCCTACGGCGGGACTGTGTGGGAGTTCGTCAGGGGCGCCGGGCCATCGGGGACCTGGTCGGCCAAAGTCATGGCCAGCCATGTCCACGAAAATGCTGTCGACGCCGGAACCACCTATCACGAAAACGCCATCCTGGGACCGTCGGACAGGATAACCGTCTTCTCCCACAACACGGCCGCCAACGGGAGCACCCACCCCAACAGAAACACGGTCTACCACGTCGACCGCGTATCGGGCGTGTGGGGGCCCGCCACGACCGTGGACCAGGTTTCCACCGACTTCATGCAGCCCACCGTGCTCGCTTACGACGGCATGGGCCGCCTGCACGCGGCCTACCAGGGCGACGACGGCCAGACCATCTATCATCGCCAGGACTGGGGCCTCAGAGAAGCAGTTTTCGCCGCACCGGCCGGCTTCAAGATGTGGAACGCCGACATGCACGGAGACGCAACGGGGAACCTCAAGCTGGTCTACAACCTGAGGGAAACGGCAACGGACAAATACGGCGAGCTGTACATCAGGGAAAAGCCGCTGGGGGGACTCTGGGGGGTTGCCAGCCCCGTGACCGGCTTTGGCGCCGGACATGAAATCGTCGCCCCGCGCTTCCCCAGAAAAACCGGGACGGCATTGCTGAACAGCCCGAAGCTGGTCTATGCCGACATCACCTCCCGCTCCCCGTCCTGGGCCGGCAATCTTTATTTCCAAGACCTTGGCGGCGCCCCGCCAAGCCCTACTCCCACTATTTCGCCATCACCAGCACCCACTCCCAGCCCTTCTCCGACTCCGTTTCCTCCACCCACGCCATCACCGTCACCCAGCCCAACTCCTTTGCCGGCGCGCCCGGCAGGAGACGCCTGGGCCTGGGGCTACAACCCCACCGGCCAGTTGGGCGACGGGACGACTACCAATCGCAATATCCCGGTCCAGGTCAGTACCCTCACGGACGCCATAGCCGTGGCCGGGGGCAACTCCCATAGCCTGGCGGTCAGAAGCAACGGCGCCGTCTGGGCCTGGGGCCTCAACGACGCCGGGCAATTGGGCAACGGGACGACGGCCAACAGCAATGTCCCGGTCGAGGTCGGCGGCCTCACCGGCGTCATAGCCGTCGCTGCCGGAGGCTTCCATGGCCTGGCGCTCAAGGATGACAACACCGTCTGGGCCTGGGGCTTCAACGCCTCCGGCCAGTTGGGCAATGGGACATTCGCCAGCAGCAATATCCCGGTCCAGGTCAGCGGCCTCACGGGCGCCGTAGCCGTGGCCGGGGGCGACAAACATAGCCTGGCGCTCAAGGGCGACGGCTCCGTCTGGGCCTGGGGCTACAACGCCTCCGGCCAGTTGGGCGACGGCACTGCCGCCAGCACCACTAACGCGGTCCAGGTCCGCGGCCTCACCGGAGCCGTAGCCGTGGCCGCGGGCCTGGACCATAGCCTGGCGGTCAAGGATGACGGAACCGTCTGGGCCTGGGGCGACAACGACGCCGGCGAGTTGGGCAACGGGACATTCACTCGCAGCAATATCCCCGTCCAGGTGAGCGCCCTCACCGGCGCCATCGCCGTGGCTGCCGGGGGATCCCTGAGCCTGGCCCTCAAGAGCGACGGCACCGTCCGGGCGTGGGGCTACAACCTCCTCGGCCAGTTGGGCAACGGGACGAACACCGGCAGCAACGTCCCGGTCCAGGTCAGCGGCCTCGCCGGAGCCACAGCTCTGGCCGCCGGAGCCGCACACAGCCTGGCGCTCAAGGGTGACGGCACCGTCTGGGCCTGGGGCTACAACCTCTACGGCCAGTTGGGCAACACGACAACCGCCAGCAGCAATGTCCCGGTCCAGGTCAGCGGCATAACCGGCGCCGTGGCCGTAGCTGCGGGAAGGCACCACAGCCTGGCCATAAAGAGCACCGCGCCCCTGCCAACCCCAACGGCATCGCCGTCCCCATCCTCCTCGCCTAGCCCTTCACCTACTCCGGCGCCTTCGCCGACGCCTACCCCCTCTCCATCCCCGTCGCCCAGCCCCTCTCCCTCGCCATCCCCGTCGCCATCACCCGGCCCAACCCCTTCGCCGGCGCGCCCGGCAGGAGACGTCTGGGCCTGGGGATTCAACCCTACCGGCCAGTTGGGCAACGGGACCACGACTAATAGCAATGTGCCGGTCCAGGTCAGCGGCCTCACCGGCGCCGTGGCCGTGGCCGGGGGCGACTCCCATAGCCTGGCGCTCAAGGCCGATGGCGCCGTCTGGGCCTGGGGCGACAACGACGCCGGCGAGTTGGGCAACGGGACATTCACCCGCAGCAATATCCCCGTCCGGGTCAGCGGCCTCACCGGCGCCATAGCCGTGGCGGCGGGAGCTTACCATAGCCTGGCAGTCAAGGACGACGGCACCCTCTGGGCCTGGGGCAACAACTCCTACGGCCAGTTGGGCAACGGAACATCGACCTACAGCTCTGTTCCGGTCAATGTCAGCGGCCTCACCGGAGCCGTAGCCGTGGCCGCGGGCGACTACCATAGCCTGGCGGTCAAGGGCGACGGCACCGTCTGGGCCTGGGGCCATAACAACTACGGTCAATTGGGCAACGGGACCACTACTGATAGCAATGTCCCCGTCCAGGTCAGCGGCCTCACCGGCGCCGTGGCAGTGGCTGGGGGCGTCTACCATAGCCTGGCGGCCAAGGGCGACGGCGCCGTCTGGGCCTGGGGATACAACGCCTCCGGCCAGTTGGGCGACGGCACTACCACCAGCACCAGTAGCCCCGTCCAGGTCAGCGGACTCACCGGCGCCGTGGCCGCGGCCGGGGGCGACCACCATAGCCTGGCGGTCAAGGACGACGGCACCGTCTGGGCCTGGGGTGATAGCTATTACGGTCAGTTGGGCAACGGGACCTTCACCCGTAGCAATGTCCCCGTCCAGGCCACTGGCCTCACCGGCGCCGTGGCCGTGGCCGGGGGCTCCTTCCATAGCCTGGCGCTCAAGGGCGACGGCACCGTCTGGGCCTGGGGCGCTAACACTGAGGGTGAGTTGGGCAACGGCACGCCAACCAATAGCAATGTGCCAGTCCAGCCCAGCGGCCTCACCGGCGCCGTGGCCGTGGGCGCTGGCGACTACCATAGCCTGGCTATCAAAGGCACGACACCCGCGGCCACGCCAACGCCCACCCCGCAGCCATCTCCGGGCCCGGGGTTCCAGCCAGGGGATGTGAACCATGACGGCGCTGTCAACAACGCGGACCTGGACCTCCTGGCGGCCTCCTTTAATAAGCGCGCCGGCGAACCGGGCTTCAACCCCGACGCCGACGTCAATCATGACGGCATTGTCGATGTTTACGATCTGGCGCTGATCGGTATTAGCTTCGGGAGGACCGCAGGCGCGTAGAAGCTCCTCTCCCGCTTTTCGAAACTGATCCTTACCCACATCTCCAGGGCTGAACACAGAGCGTCTCTTGAGATGTGAAACATAGGCGCAGCCAATAGTTTGATTGCTCCAAGCGAGGTTGCGAATGACCGGTACCACAGGCGTCCCCGCCTGTGAGCGCTGGATCTTGGACAAGACAAACTTAATCCATTAGTGACGAATCGCAAGCATCCAATTCGTTCCGGAAACGGTCATTGGCACAAGAAGGCGCCGTACAAGGTCCAACTGTCGCAGGCACGGAGGCCTGCGGTACCGGTCCTCTGTGTCCAGCCCGAGATGTGGGACACGATCAGTTTTCGAAAGGGGGATTTGCCGGTACTCTAGACCCAGGACCCCGGACTCGAGGGGAGCCGGGTATGAAGAGGCGACTACATGAAAGCACATCATCTGAATACCACCGCCGGCATGGGTGTGCCGGTTCTTCCGCTGGCGCTGGGGGTCTTGCTCATGGTGAATCTGGCCGCCGGAGCCGCGCCACTCCCGGCCCCCGCTCCTTCACCCACGCCTACACCGCGGCCGCCGGCCACTCCCCAAGCCTCGAACCCGCCGGCGAGGCCACTGGACACGGGCCCCGTGGGCATCGCCTGGATCCGGCAGTTCGGCGGCCCCGGCAGCGACCGGGCACTGGCCGTGGCCGTAGACAACCAGAACAACGCCTACGTGGTGGGGTTCACTGAGACCGGGACCGAGACCCAGGCCTTCGTCCGCAAATACGACCAGACCGGCCAGGAACTCTGGAACCGCCAGTTCGGGGCCGGGGTGGCCGGCAGCGAGACCGTGGCCCGCGCCGTCGCCACCAACGGGACGGATGTCTTTGTGGCTGGCTACACCACTGGCACCCTTTCGGGCCAGGGATCTTTAGGAGGCCAGTATGACGCATTCCTTACCAGGTACGATAGCACTGGCGTCCGCCAGTGGATCGAGCAGTTCGGCACGACCGGGGACGATATCCCCTACTCCCTGGCGGTGGACCAACCAGCGCCGTTGAATCCTTCCACGCCATCAGAGACGCCCCCGCTACTGCCGCCCCCCGGAGCGTATGTGGCAACTACTGCTTCTCACCCCAGCGGCCCGCTGAACATAAACCTCAAATATGATTTCGGCGGCATCCTGGTCTGGAAGCGGGAATCCAACAATGGCGGCCCCACTGCCGCGACGGCTATCGTTCTGGACCCTGCCGGAAACCCTGTAGTGGCCGGCTACCAGGAAGGAAGTCCCGGCCCTGCCGACGGTTTCGTCCAGAAGCTTGACCGCAGCAGCGGCAACGAGCTCTGGTTCCGTCCCTTCGGCACCTCCGGCAACGACTACGTCTACGCCGCGGCCAGGGGCTACGTGGGCGGGCACACCACGGGTGTCTTCCCCGGACGGTCCGCACCCGGCGGAACCGACGCCTTCGTCCGCAAGATAGACGACTCGGGCAACGAAGTATGGACCCGCCAGTTCGGGACGGCAGTCACCGATTATCTCTACGGCCTCGCCTCCGACGCCGCCGGGAATGCCATCGCCGCCGGCTACACTTTCGGCGCGCTGCCCGGCCAGTCGGCCCTGGGCCCGCCGGGTAGTCCCGATGCTTTCGCCCGCATCTATGATTCCGAGGGCAATGACATCTGGACCCTTCAGTTCGGGACGAACAACTACGATACCGCTTTCGGCGTCGCCCTGGGGTCCGGGATCGCCTACATCGTCGGCTCCACCTATGGCGCCTTCACTGGCTACAGCCAGTTTCCCGCCGGCGGGCAGGACTCCTTTATCAGCATTGCGAAGATCGGCCCCATCCTCCCCACCCCCACGCCCACTCCTCCGGCCAGCCCCACACCCGCCGCCACGCCGACGCCATCCCCGGCTCCCACCCCCACGCCAACCCCGACCTCCACCCCTGCACCTACCCCGTCTCCGCTCCCCTCCGTTGTCCCCGGAGACATCGACGGGGACCGCGATGTGGACCTCGAGGACTTCGGCGCATTCCAGCACTGCTTCGGGACACAGACCGGCAATCCTGCCTTCAATCCCAACGGGGAC
>JACQUA010000279.1 GCA_016210565.1 Chloroflexota bacterium | reverse complement strand
GAGAAAAAGGTTGCCCTGGTCGCCTGCATGCGCAAGCTGCTTACCATTCTCAACGCTATGCTGAAACATAAAATACCCTGGCATGATCGGATCGCTCAATTGGTCGGACCATGCTCTTGACAAGACAGTTGCTCAGCGAAGGCGAGCGTCAGCGAGGCGGAGCCGAAGAACCTTTCCCGGGCGGGGACGAAAGACCCTTCGCCTGCGCCTTCGCTTCGCTCAGCCCTCCGGCTCAGGGTGACATTTTCCGAGCAAGATACTTATGACTAAGAAAATCATTGTCAACGGCTCGCTGGCCTACGACCGGATCATGGACTTTCCGGGCTATTTCTCCGACCACATTCTCCCCGAAAAAATACACGTCTTAAATGTTTCTTTCACGGTCAACGGGATGAAGGAGAAATTCGGCGGCACCGCCGGCAACATCGCCTACGCCCTGACCCTCATGGGTGAAAAACCGGTAATCTGTGCTACCATCGGCAACGACTACCACCGGTACTTCGATTGGCTGGCCAAAAACGGAATATCCACCGAACACATCCGCAGAATCCAGGATGATTTCACCGCCAGCGCCTACATAACCACCGACCGGGCTGACAACCAGATCACCGGGTTCAATCCCGGCGCCATGAAATACCCTTCCTGCATGGATTTCGAAGACCTCAACCCGGAGGAGACCCTGGTCATCGTCTCCCCGGGTAACCTCGAAGACATGCAGCGGTACCCCGAAATCTGCAAGGCCAGGGGAATCGACTACATCTTTGACCCGGGGCAATCGCTGCCCATGTGGGACGGCAGGAACCTTGTCCAGGCCATCGAGGGCTGCCGCATCCTGATCTCCAACGACTACGAACTCGATTTGATCATGAATAAGACACGGTTAAGCAAAGATGCTTTGCTCGGCTTGGCCGCGACCGTGGTTGTCACCAGGGGGGAGCTCGGTTCGGCAGTCTCCACTCAGGATGGTGAAATGATCATCCCGGCCATCAAACCGAATAAGGTGGTGGACCCAACGGGCGCCGGCGATTCGTACCGGGGAGGACTGCTCTGCGGCCTGGTCCATGGCCACCACATCGAGCATTGCGCCAGGATGGGCAGCGTATGCGCTTCTTTCACCGTAGAGTGCTACGGCACCCAGGACTACAGCTTCACGGCCGCGGAATTCAATGAGCGCCTCGACGGGCGCCGGTGACTATGGATTCCAGGCGACCGGGGCTGACCAGGGGACCCGACATCCTGCACCGGCAAATGCCTCTCGGCGGGGAGGAGACGGGCTTCCAGGGCCTGAACGTGGTGTACGCCCGTTTCGAACGGAGCGAGCCGTTCACGTTCCAGGTCTTCCAGGGGTTTGACTCCCTCCGCGTGCTTACCTACTCCGCCAGCATCCCCATGACCGTCAGGATGCTGAACCTCTTCAACACAGTGGAATGCGTCTTCGGCTACGAAGGCGTGCTGGCCGATTTCAGCACCATCCTCGCCTTTCAAAAAGACCTCGAGGAGAGGCTGCTCGTTGCGGTCAAAAGCCTGGACGACGAACGCAAGGCTTTCATCCTGGAAAGGGTCACCGCCGGGCAGGCCCGCTTCTTCGTGGTCAAGGATGCCATCGCACACTCCAAGATATACCTGCTGGAAGGCCGGGAAAAGAAGCGGGTGGTCGTGGGCTCCGCCAACCTTTCCGAGAGAGCCTTCTCCGGCAAACAGGCCGAGACGCTGCTGGTCTTCGATGATGAACGGGCATGGAGGCATTACGAACATGAATACCAGGTGGTGCGGCGGCAGGCCAGCAACGAAATCGTCCTTCCCGGCCTGGACCGGGTCGAAGTCCCCCTGGAGGACATACCCGTTGTCCGCGAGACAGAACGGTCCCCCGCCGGCATGACACTGTACGTGAATAGCGACGTCACCGCCGCCGAAGTGCCGGCTATTGTGCGGAAGGTCGAACGGCTCGCCGAGAACTACCAGGATGTAACGAAGACCCTGGTGAAACCCAAAGGCGGACGGATCGAGATCACCCCCAGGGTTATGGGGAACATCGTCCAACTGGTGAAGAGTCACCGGGGCAGAGGCGATGAGCCCCAGGAGCAATCGTGGCTCTCGGTCTACCCGGACAGCAGGAAAGTCATCCTCTCCGGCAAGGAGATAGACCTGGCCGCCGCGCCGGAGGGCGTCGCCTCGGATGTCGCCTGCCTGGTAGAGTACTTCGAGAACTTCAACCGGGGCTTCCTCGGAAACGTGGCGCAGCACCAGAAAGACTACTTCATGTTCATGTCCTGGTTCTACATGGCGCCGTTCATCTGCGACCTCAGAAACAACGCCGTGGTCAACGACCGGTTCATTTTCGACTACCCGATGTTCGCCATCCTCTTTGGCAAGAGCAACTCCGGAAAGACAAGCCTCATCCAGACGCTCATGATGTCAATGTTCGGGCAATGGAGCTTCGTGGACAAGGCCAACTTCACCGGATCGAACTTGCGCGGCCTGCTGGCCACCAAGAAACGCTTCCCCGTGGTATTTGACGATGTGGATAGAGACCGCTTTGTCCGTCACGGCAGCGACATCGTGAAGGACGAGACGTTCGTCATCGAGGAATATCCGCCGTTTGTCCTCTCGATGAACGCCGACAGGCACAGCTTCAGCACGGAGATCATCAAACGCTGTCTCATGCTGTACACCAACGCCTCCCTGCCGGAAAACGTCCCCACAACCAGGGAGCTGTACGAGAGCGTATCCAGGATCCGGAAAGGCATCTCGACGGCGCTATACCGGGAATACCTGCGGCGCGTCCTGGAGCGCCTGGCAAAAGACGGCATCCCCTCGGACATGCTCCGGTTCTCCTCCGAGATACTGACCTCGATCTTCGCCGAGCACCACAAAGGCAACCTGCCGCCGTGGTGCGCCATTGCCAGGATTGTCGACTACCAGAGCAAGAAGTACGAAAGAATCCAGATGGACCTGCGAAAGCTGTATGAGACCAACCGGTCTATCTGGGAAATACGGCGGGAGGAGGTCATCATCCGCATCCCCCAGACAGAGCGCTCGCTGCAACGGGACGTCCCGGACTGGATACTGAGGCCCGGCAGTAAAGCCGGCCAACTGGTGCTCGATAGGAGGGCGCTGGAAGAATTCCTGGGCTTGTCCTTCCGGCGCTGGTGGTTCCCTTTCCGGAAAGCCAGGGTGTAGCCGCAGGCTTTACGCCTGCGGAGGTGGCCGATCCCGGGGGTAGCCCATGGCTTTAGCCTTGCGGGGTGGGTTAAGCGCACAGGGGGTCAGCAGATGGGGGGAAGCGGGTGCGCGAACCCACCAGGATCCGATGCCGCGGGAGGGGGGAAGCCCATGCTCCCGACTGGATCGGGAGCTTGCGGGGTGGGTTGAGCACAGGAGGAGCGGGGAAGCCCCTGGACCGATAGAACCATTCCGGTAGCGCCGGGTCCTCGTGGGTTCACGTCCCGACTGGGACGCTTAACCCCACGCTCAGCGGTGCGCGCCATGCCTTCGTAAGCTGCTAACGGAAAGCCGAGAGGGGGTCCTTGGCATCTTGACTCCGGCGTTCCATCTTCTTCTGCCACTCCTGAATAGCGCTTATGGCGCTGCCCACCTGCTGTTGGCGGTTTCTCAATTCCATCGATTTTCGCAACTCATTTTCCAGTTCGGCAATATCCCCCGGATTTATGCTGGCGCCCCTGGTAAGATTCTCCAGCGACTGTATGTACTCGCCGTGTTTGCTGGCTGTAAGTTGCTCAAGCGCTTCGATGTCCTTCTTCTGCTCCGGGGTGAGCCCCTGAGTGAGCTTCGGGTCAATCCTGGGAACGATCGCTTCGGCCGATTGCCCCGTTCCCGCTGCCCTGAGGTCTCCGGACTGACTCTGCATGATCTTTTTCAGGCTATCGAGTGATTGCTCTTTTTCGATCAGTGCGATGGCCTCTTCTGCCAACTTGCCCACCTCAGTGTCCTGATTGGCAAAATAGAGAAGCTCCAGTTTCGCCATATCGGCTTTCTTTTTCATCGGCATGACGGTCTGCACCACAAAGCCCACTATGAAGGCCAGAACGAAGACCACCCCAAGGATTTCCACAATCAGAATTCCCCGGGGCATCGGGAGGTGATCCAACGGACTGGCAGGCTTTCCGCCCAAAGCAATTTTCTGAACGAAGCAGCTATTGCAAATACCGCCTCCCGCGCCATCCGGGCGAAGTTCTTCCTCGTAAACATACCTCCCACAGTTTGAACATGGCTTCTGGTAGAATATGTCCTTCCCAGGCATATGATTTGCTCCTTACCTGACTGCCTGTCTGGAACCGACTAGCCCCAATTCTACCACACTTTGCATTCGTGCAAAATGCCCCCCGGGTATAAGTTGACAGCAGCAGCGCCCCGGCGGGGCCTTCATCCGGCCGGGGAATTCCGCCCCTGACCCCCCGGGTGTTTGACCGGCGAATCCCTCTTTGTTATACTGCCAGGCGTTACCGTTTACATAACTGGGGGGAAAAATGTCTCCAGGTTTCAGGGCGGTTACCCCGGTGGCCATCTGGGTGCTTTTCGCGGTGGGGCTGGCGGCCCTGGCGGTGGCTTTTGTGCGGATCATCGTCGGCTTTCTCGGACTGGCCAGACCCCCGGAACTGGCCATGATGACTGCCTACTTCCGGGTCGGGATCGCCGCTCTCTTCTTGAGTGTAGCTTCTGTATGGATAAGGAAAAAGCTGGAATAGGTGATTGCCCTGGTCGTCAGCGCCACCGGGCCCACCGTGGCAAGCGGTTCAGATGACGCAGACCACCAGGCCCCAGAAAATACTCGTGGTCAGCCGTAGCCCGGACCTCGCCAGCGTAGTCCGGGAAGCTGCCGGAGACGTCGAGACGGACTACGCTTCCAGCCCGGCTGAGGGACTGGAGAGAGTCAGGGCAAGCCGCCCGGACATCGTAATTCTCGGTCCTCTGGAACCCCCGGGGGCAATATGGCAATTCTACGGCGAACTACGCCAGGGGTGGATTTCCCGCCACTCCTCCGTGCTGGTGGTGGAACTCGACTACACCGCAGATTCCCACCGCATCCTGGAGGATGAATACCTGCAGGCGGGCGCCGGCGCCTATGCCGTAACCGGGCGGCCTCTCGTCCCCAGGGATTCCCTTCTCGCGGCCCTGCGCGAAAAGATAGTCTCCAAGCTGGCCCAACGAAAGAACCGGCTCAAGGCCTCCATTGCCGGCCCCGGCAAGTTCTGCCTCATCTGGGAACAGATTCCCGGGCTGGGCGCTTTCGAAATGCGCCAGGAGATGGTGCTGGAAAACGCCGGGAAGGCGGGGCGCGGTGGGAAAATCTGCTCCATCAGCGTCACCGATAATCCGGGTGGCAATCCCGCCATTTCCAACGAAATCCTGGCCCAGGAGATTCGCAAGCTGGGGGTGGAGCCGCTGGTGCACGTGGCCTTCCGGGACAAAAGCCGCAACCAGTGCGAAAGCCTGCTGTACCAGCTTGCGGCGATGAACATCAACAACCTGCTGGTGCTTACCGGGGACTATCCCTCTAACGTTGCGTTCCAGGGCACCTCCCGGCCCGTCTTCGACCTGGACGCCGTGAACGGCCTCCAACTCATCACCCAGATGAACCGGGGGATGGAGCACGAGATAATGCGGAAGATGACCACCCTGGCCCCGACCGATTTCTTTTGCGGCGTGGCCTTCTCCCCTTTCAAGCAGGAGGAGGCCGAGGTCATGGGACAATATTACAAGCTGGTGAAGAAGATACGGGCCGGGGCGGATTTCCTGATTACCCAGGTGGGCTACGATGCCCGGAAGTGGCAGGAGCTAAAGCTGTGGCTGAAGGTCCAAGACTACCGGATTCCGGTTGTCGCCAGCATCTATGCCCTCTCGGAGGCCACGGCCCGGACCATGAACGCCAACCTTGTTCCCGGTTGCGTGGTCACGGACAGGCTCCTGGCGCAAGTGGCGGCCGAGGCAGCCACCCCCGACCGGGGTCGCCAGGCACGGCTGGACCGCGCCGCCAAAATGTACGCCATCGCCCGGGGCATGGGCTTCGCCGGGGCCAGCATCAGCGGGCTGGGCCTCCCGTATGAAAGCGTGGAGTACATTATCAGGCGGGGAGAGGAACTGGCCGGCGGCTGGGAGGGGCTGGTCGGCGAATTCGACTATCCCCAGGAGAATGGCTTTTACTATTTCCAGCGGGACGCCAAGACCGGCCTGAACCTGGAAAACCCCGGCCCCCGCACCCAGAAGCCGGCCCATCCCCCCATCTATTACTTCTCCCGGGCCGTCCACGCCGCCGTCTTCGAACCGCGCAGCCCGCTCTTCAAAGTGTTGCAGCCACTGGCCCGGCTGGTAGACTCGTCAAGGACATTGAAGAAGGTCTTTGGTTCTTTCGAGTTCTGGACCAAAGCCGTCCTCTACGGTTGCATGAATTGCGGGGATTGCGCCCTGTTCGATGTGGCCTATCTCTGCCCGGTCTCCCAGTGCCCCAAGAACCAGAGGAACGGCCCCTGCGGGGGAAGCCATCACGGCTGGTGCGAAATCTACGAAAACGAAAAGAAGTGTATCTGGGTCAGGGCCTACCGCCGGCTGAAAGCCGGGCGCAGGGAGAACACCATCGCCGATTACATCGTTCCGCCCTGCGACTGGGGGCTGTGGCAGTCGTCCTCCTGGCTGAATTTCTACCTGGGCCGGGACCATGTGTCGCGCAGGTTGGGAGTCAAACCCCACGGGTGGCACAGGCCTCCGCGCCTGTGATCCCGATAAATGGTAGGGTGGGTGAAGCGAGCGGACATTCCATGCCCCGTTTGGCAAACCATTCATTGATGAGGCGAACGATCCGGCGCCCTTCCCGGCCGCGAGCGTAACCCACCATTCGGGGGCAGGTTATGGGCAGCTTCGTAGGGTGGGTGAAGCAAGTCAACACTCCACAGGCCCGTTTGCCAGGCATCCACCGATAAGGAGCGCCGCTCGGCATCCCTCCTGGTAGCGAGCGTAACCCACCACCCTGGGGATGGGGCCACACTTTGGCGCCAACGGATGAGCCCGGGGCGGCTCATTCACGGGACGTGGTGGGTTCCGCGCGCACCAGCGCCGGCGATCCTCCGTGTTTGGCAGTGCGCCCTTCACCCACCCTACGCCTTAACTCCGATGTCGATAACCCCGGGCGGTCAGCGTCCCTTGGGCGCCATCGCCGCGACCGCCTTCTTCATATTGGACATGGCCATTTTCAGGTCTGACAGAACGTAGCACTCTATGTCCACGAACGGTCCAAAGGGGAACTCGATCATGATGGCATCCAGTTCCTCGGCCGAATTGACGTTGAGGATGCCTCCACCGCCCCAGACTCCGGCAAAGCCCCAGACCTGCTCCATCTTCTTCTCTTTGAGGTACTTCTCCGACCAGCCAACCATCGCGTCTGCGAGGCCGGCCGCCGCCTCCGGCGGCATGGGGAATTTCGTCTTGCAGGTAACCAGGAATCTCATTCTTAGACCTCCTCTTGAACTTCCCCTGAATAATAGTTGAGGCCGTAAACGAAGTCAAGGGATTTGCGCGGCTGGAATCTTAAAAAGTTATAAAATCCATTGACATGAAAAGAGCCGGTGGGTTCCGTGCGCAACGGCGACGGCACTCACTCCGTGTCCGGCAGAGCGCGCTTCACCCACCCTGCATCTTCAGGCGCGAGGGCGGGTTCGCCCGCCCTCGCGCCTCGGCAGGGGGCCTAGTTAACGTTGGTAGGTATTTCGTAGAAGCGAAGCTGCGCCAGCTTCAGGCCATGGTTGTCATAGTGCCAGAAGTAGTCCAGGGTGGCATCGCCAAAAAGGGGCAGCCGGTCAACAATGCCGTCGCCGTCCAGATCCGCATAGACGTAGAGCAACTGCTTGCTCACGTTGTCGAAAGAGGACTTGCCCGTACCGCGGACCAGCACCGTGCTTCCGGTGGAGTAGAAAGTTTCTCCGGTGACCGGGTCGATGACATAGGGCAGAATGGTGGCCGAGCCGCCCGGCTTGCCGAGGGCCCTCGCATAGACCGAGTAGGCCGTGATTCCATCGCCGTCGGGGTCGGGATTCGGCATCCGGAACGCCGCCTTGCCATCAGTCCCATTGGCATCCAGGACCTGATAGTCGCCCTCGGAAAGCTGTATCTGGGTCTGACCGTTGAGGCTTACGAAAATAACGTGACCGTCCGCGTTCGTCATATCCGCCGTCTTCGCCTTGGGGACCCCGATGATATTTAGATTGTAGTGCGCGCCGCTGGGCGCGCCGTTGCCGGTGGCCTGAATCGGCCCCGAACCCAGGGACAGCAGCAGGACGGCTGCAATGGCTATGGCTACGATCTTCTTCACTGGTGTAAAAATCTCCTTCCATATGGCTTACCTTTATGCGCGTTTGTATTGATTTCGGATAGCGTGATGCGCGCTTTCTTCGTGTTGAGTTCCGGCGGTTACCCCTTTCTTCTCTGAGTGGACGGCCCCCGTCGACTGGGGACCAACAAAACAGGGCATGAGTCCCATGCGCTACATCCAACGCCAGGGGAGGGAGGATGTTACAGAGGAAAAACGCGGTTTTGAATCTGTTTCGGGTCAGGGTGACCACTGGCCCAGTACCAATGGCCCATGGGGTTCAGGCCAGCCTCAGCGTGAGGCACTTGGCGCTCCCGCCGGACTTCATGAACTCGGACAGATCCACCATCCTCAGTTCATAGCCCCGGGCGGCCAGGGGATGCTTCAGATCGTCACAGCCGGTATTCGTCACCACCGTCTGCCCCACCACCACGGCATTGCAGGCAAAGCGGTGGGCCGAGGCCTCACTGACAACCAGCAGGTCCGGCACGGCTTCCCGCACCGCCTGGTTGGCATAGCTATCGAAGGCGCCGGGAAAGTAGAGAGCGGAACTGCCATCCAGGGGACAGAAACAGGTATCGAGGTGGTAGAAATAGGGGTCGGCCAGCTCAAGGGAAAGCACGCGGCGGCGGATTATCTCACCCAGCGCCCCGTGAGAACACACTTCGGAACGGTGTCGGTATCCGGCGAAGACAGTGTCGCCCAGCGGCAGGGCATCTCCCATTCCCTCGAAGATGCAGCCCGGCCCCAGTTTGCGAACGCGATAGCCGTGAGACTGGAACCAGGAATCAAAATAGGGCGTCTCGCCCTGACGTTCCCTATGCTTAAAGGCGCTGCTGACGAAGAGGTCGCCCTCGACATAGCCGGCGTTGGCGGTGAAAACCAGGTCAGGCAGCCCTTTCACCGGTTCCATCAGTTCCACCGCCGCTCCCAGCGACCCGGTCAAGACGTGGTGCAACTCCTGCCACTGCGCCCGCGCGCCCACCGGGTCCGACTGGTTGCTCAGCCGCATCCAGGGATTTATCTCGTATTCGATGCCGAAATAGTCCGGCGAGCACATCAAGAACCTGGTCATATCGGTCTCCTCTCCCTCGATGGGAGAGGATTAAGGAGAGGGTGAAATAGCCCCCTCTCTCTGACTCTCTCCCACCAGGGGAGAGAGAACCTATGTCATTGCGAGCAGCCCTTCTGGAGAAACTCGACCAGCTCCCGGAGGAAAAGCCCCGCATCGGACACCACGCCTATGGTCTGGAAGCTGCCGCGGTCCATCAGTTTGGTTAACGAAGCCGGGTTGATGTCGACCGCCACCAGGCGCGTCTCCGCCGGAAGAATGTTCCCCACCGCCACGGCATGAAGGGTCGAGGCGACCACCAGGGCCAGATAAGCGCCCCGTATGTGCTGTCTCATGGCGTCGGCGGCCGCCACCACGTCGGTGATGACCTCGGGAAGGGGTCCGTCATCCCGGATGGACCCCGCCAGTACAAAGGGCACCCCTTTGGTGACGCAGGCGTGCATGACGCCCCGCGTCAGGAGGCCGCTTTCCACCGCCGCCTTGATGCTGCCTGCGCGCCGGATGGCGTTGATGGCCCGGAGGTGATTGCGGTGCCCCCCCTGGACCAGGCTGCCGTCGCTCAGCCTCACTCCCAGTGAGGTCCCGTACAGCGCATACTCGATGTCGTGCGCCGCCAGCCCGTTGCCGGCCAGGAGCACGCTGATGAAACCCTCCCGTACCAGGTAAGCCAGGGAGCCGCCGGCCCCGGTGTGGATTACCGCCGGGCCGCCGACGAAAAGCGTTTTCTTCTTTTCGCCCCGGCATTTCCACAGCTCCCGGGCCACCTCGCGAACCACGGCCAGCTTTGGCTTTTCCGGGGAAATGTCACTCCCCATGAACTCGAAGAGCTGACCCCGGGCCTGCCGTTCCAGGGGTATGACCCGGACGCCCCGGTGGCCCACCACCACCATGTCTCCCCGGCGGATGCGGTGCATGGGAGTGCAAAAGGCCCGTCCGGCGCTGGCGTTCACCACGATGCCGCGGTCCATCTCCTGGTTTTCCACTTCCAGCCACTCGCCGTGAAACCGGACCAGGGTACGCAGGTTGGTCGTGGAGTAAAACCCTTCGGGAAAGGCGCCCTCGATATCCGCGGCCACCAGCCCGGCGTCTTCGCTCTCGATGGCTTCGGCCCCATGGACCTTGAGCGCCACCAGCAACTCGTCCATGTCGCTCTTACTGTCCGCCCGGAGACGGATGCGCGCGTGGCTAGGGTCAGAGCGGCGCACGCCAATATCGATCTGTTCGATTTCGAACTCGGCCCCCCTGGCCAGCACCTGGTCCAGCACCTTGGGAAGCAACAGCGAGTCGATGATGTGGCCCCGAAGCTCTACCGTCTCTTCTACCATGATACACGCAATCTATCACACCACCGTGGAGAAGTCATAAAATGGCGGCCAGGATTTGTTTCAAAGTTGTGACATTTTCCACCGGTGGCACAGGCGTCCCCGCCTGTGTGCGCCATTATCTTCATCCTGGCTGGTGTTTGGTCTGCCAGGCTGGGTAATTAATCTCCTTCCCCGGCATAGACCTTGCGTGGATACGCTCTTTCACTGTGGGTAAGTCCGTTCTGCACAATAAACTCGGCCATGCGCATGCCGAGCTTAATGGCATTCAACACTGGCACTCCAACTTCTCGAGTCATTTCGTCGGCATCCAGCGTACCAGGGATAATACTATGGCCGGCAAGAATAAGCTCAGCGCCCTCTTCCACACATTTTCTGGCCGCCTTGACGAACTTCTCCCTCAACTCCGCAGGCCGCGTATGCATTTCTGATGGTGATATGTTCGGCGACCCGATAGAGATAATCTTGAACCCCTCGATTCCCCGGACCTCCCCTTCCCTTTTGTGCCTCTCAACCATCTCATCGGTGTAATAAATGTTGCCCAGGTTGTTACCTACCAGGTGGCTCAAAAGCAGCGCGATCTTCCCGAAATCTATTATTGGAATTCGAACATAGTGACGCGCTTCTTCAATACCCAGGCCACGACGCAAACCCCAAACGGCCACAACTGCATCGAAACCGTCCCTCTCCGCCTTGATTGCTGTTTTTATGAGGGATGACCTGAACAGAGCCTCATTGCGCCGGCGAGTAGCTTCATCTGTGGGTTGAGACCGCCAGAAGTCCACCTCTTCCTGATGGCCGAACACCACCTCCGTCCCGGGCGAGACATAGGACCGGATGCGCTTCTGCCTCTTCTCTTCCTCTTCCGAAGGATAGTGGCCTTTCGGACCGGCTTCCATGACCAGAATCTTCATGTCGTGCCTCCGTAATATCTAATACAAACTCAGCAAACCATGCGGCGTGCCAGGACCGTAGCGGCTTGATTCATCAAGCCTGGGAGCAGGTTTGATAAATCAAACCGCTACAGCGTTGGAGTGCGGCACATGATGCTGCAACTATTCTTGCGTTCGTATCAGAGACCGGCGTGAAAGATCGACTACTACAGGCCCGCTATTTCAGCAGGTCTCCGAATACCTCTTTGGCCACTTGCAGGTACTCGCTCTCTCTGAGCTTGGATGCTTCATCGCCGGTCATAAAATAAGTTCCCTCCGGCGGACGCACTACCGACGGATCGAGAAAATCCGTCGGCACATCCACTCTGGCGCTATGGCCCCCAATAGATCGGGAGAATACTGCTCCTCCTTCTCGGGTCAGCAGCCAGTTGATGACTACTTTTGCAGCGTTGGGGTGAGGCGCATTCTTCAATAACAGAATCGCCCCGGTTTGGGCGGAAACATAAGTGCCTTCTGCGGGTTTTACCGGTTCTATGGGTGCGCCAGCCCTCTTGAATTCCATAATTGTTTCTCCCGCTACACCCATCGCGATGGGGTACTTACCGCGCGCCACCCACTCTACCGTGAGACGCTGGTCTTTGATGATGACCAACTCCTGTTTGGCAAGGTCACGAAGATAGTTCAAGTCCATAATACCTTCAGCCAGGGCGCTAAACAGGGTGTTTCCGCTCCCACCCACGGTCGGGTCGCCAAATACTATCTTTCCTTTCCATTTCGGGGCAAGAAGGTCACGATATGACTTGATTTCCCCGCGTCCGACCAGGTCCGTATTTATTATCAGAGATGGCTGAAGAGAAGCGATGAACGCCAATACATTGTGTTCCTTGTCGAGCCAGTGGAGACGTCCGGCGTACCATGCTTTCGGGTCCAGGGCCTCCGGCAAGATAATTATGGGGTCCAGACTTTCCAGAGCGCCTACAGGCTTCAAGATACTAAAGCCTGTCATAGCCCCGCCTAACATCATGTCTTCAAGGTAGAGCCCTGCTCTGCGCTCCGCCAGTATCTTGGGGGCGAACTCGGCAGGTCTTGCTGTAATAAACTCGGCTTCTATGCCGAATTTCTCTTTCAAGGCCTGGGAAAGTGCTTGCCGGGCCGTCTCTACCATCTGGCTGGCTATAACCACCTTCCCCTCCTTTCTTGCCGACTCCTGTACCTGAGCCCATTCTGTTTGCCAGGCGTCCTTCGCCGGGGACTGAGGGATTGAGGCCATCGCCGGCGCTGAGGACCGCCCGGCATCCGTCGCGGTCGGGGCAGCCGGAGCACAGCTAACTATCACGATCCCGGCCAGTGCAAGAGAAAGCAGGGATGCAAGTCTTCTTTTCATCGTTCTCTCCTTAAGCCGACAGAAACAACTCCCCTACCAGGAAACAGTGACATTTTGATTTCTTGAGGGCTGCCAGCGTCTCGGATTGACAATATCCGGCAAAATCATAGCAGAGTTCTCACAGCCGGTCAAAAGACCTATGCCTTGGGGTTTCAAAGTTATGACATCTTCCACCGGTGAGCCAGGCTTTCCAGCCTGGCTCACCGCCGGTACCACAGGCCACCGTGCCTGTGAGAGACGGATCTTACGCCAGTGGCTTACGGCGCGAACGACCTCACAGGAGTGCCAATCGGAGGTGCGCTGTTCGTCACTGACAAATCAAGTCTGCTTTGTTCAAGCTCCACGGCTCACAGGCGCGGTGGCCTGTGGTACCGGGTAGCAGCAAGGCCGGCTTGAACTTGAATAGCTAATGACCACGTACTCCCCGACGTAAATGAAAGGGGCGGCCCGGTGACACCGGGCCGCCCCTCTGGCAAAGAAGAAGGAGAACCAGTCGATATGTTGCCGAAGACAGGCTGGAAAGCATAGACAGGCTGAAAGCCCGTCTTATTGCTGCACCTGTACCCTCTTCGCCAGCAAGCTGCCGTCCGCCTGTTGCCGGTACAGCACCGTCGCCTGCTGGGTAACTTTCAGTCCCGGGACGCCCCGCAGGACGAACACCGTCTTGTTGTCGTACTTCAAGACTGTCGCACCCACCGTTATTGTTTTGGCGCTCTCGTCGATGGCCGTCACAGCGCCGCTCACCTTCAAAGGCGGATAACGGATAACCAGTCCCGTAGCAACCAGGGGGACTTCGTTGTTCGAGACCACCGTCGCCAGGTCGCCCACCTTGGGGATAGCGCCGGCAGGCTTTATGGTGAACTTGTCGGCGACAATCTGGAAAGTAGTCAGCTTGCCCCACTTGTCCTGGATCGTAATGGCGCCCCCGTTGGGCGGGTTGTAGCTATAGGCGGTGATCTTGCCCTGCTGACGCGTCACGGGAGGCTTGCCCGGGGCGACGCCTAGCTGCCGGGCGTACAGCTTCCCGCCCTCCTCGACGGTCCGGGCGACCACGGCCATGCCCACCTTTACGTCGGCCAGGGTGGCGTTCTTCACACCCGGCACTTTGTATTTGGTCCAGTCGTTCACGCCGACCTCTCTGCCGTCAATCTTGACGACAGTGCCGGTCTTTTCCGTCACGGCGCCCTTAACAACCTGGACGGTCCCTTTACCTTGACCGTCCTTTTTCCCCTGCTGGGGTTCTCCGGCGAGCCGGGGATTGTCCATATCATTTGCCGCCAACGATGGCGCCACGGCGCCGGTTACCAGCGCTGCGGTTAGAGCAAGCAAGACGATTAGTTTGACTAAATTCATGGTATTATCCCCCTGCTGTGTTAGACTAAGCTACGAAAACGCGCGCCGGCCGTCAATGCGATCTGTTCGTTGACTGGCTGGCCCTGCCGCGCAGGCCGACCTGAGTCCTGCGGGTGCACCGGGGTCACAAGACCCGGTCAAATCCTCTGCGTGGGAAAGGCTCCGCTGTTGTTCCGGACAGACGTATCGCGGCGGGGCAGAACCTCGGCAAGCCACAGCATCAGCAGCAGAATGCTGGCAAGCGTTACGACAACGACTCCGGTGATAAATTTTTGCATAGCAATATGTTTAACGCCTGTGCGACCATTTGGTTAGTCCGGAGTAGCCTGTGATGCGCGATTGAACTAAAGTACTGGGCGGCCCCAGTAATAAGTAACGGGGCGCATACATAGCGCCGAACCAGCGACCGCCCGGGAATCACTTGACACGAAGCTGTTTCTCTCCTATCATCGTTACGTTTGTCGCACCGGGTGCAACTTCAGACCCCGCGGAGACTGCCGCCACTCACAACATCAGGAAAGCCGAATATGTATCACAGAATGGTTGGCGCCCTATCGCTCATGGTTCTGCTCGTCGTCCTGGCCGGATGCAGTTCTCCCGCGCCCAGCCCAAAACCAACCCCCTCACCCCGCACCCCGGTACTGACGCCGACGCCAACCTCCAGGCCCTCGCCGGCCGGCACTCTGGAATTGCCGCCTCCCGCTGCCACCAGAAAGCCACTGTCGGCGGACCTTCCTTCCCCCACACCCAGACCCACCGTGCAGCCGGGTCCTTCTCCCACCCCCCGGCCCACAGTCAGACCCACCCCCAAGCCCACTCTGACATTGACCCCATACCCCCAACGCACCATACCACCATTACCTCAGATCAGGGAGGGACAAACCGCCGATCCAGGAGTACCCGGAAAGAACATGGCATTCACCTTTCTGAATGCCTTTGAAAGCGACCTGGCGGTGGTTTCCTACCGCGGCTCTTTCTACGGCTACAGGGCCAGAAGTGGCTACAAATTCGTGATCGTGGAATACCGGTTTCAGAACACCTCCAACGATGAGCAGACCACACCCCAGTTGAACGCCGGTGACATCCTCACCCAGCCAAAGGGTTTCATTTATAAGCTATGGGTACCCCCAACACCCACCACGCCTAACCTCTATAACTCCTACCTGACGGCGCCAGACGAGGCAGACAGGCTGGGCCATTCCACCGGGGGCAACGTCAAACTTCAACCGGAGTACGGGGTACGTGGACGAGCTATCTTCGAAGTGCCTGCAGACATGACTCCGGGGGAAGTCAGTTTTCCCGGCATAACCGCGCGGCTCGTCCTGAACGGGAACTAGGCCACGTGGCGCGGGTTAGCCCGAATTATGCATGCGGCAGGGCGGGGCGTAGCCCATGGCTTCAGCCTTGCGGGGCGGCGGGGCAGTCCCGATTGCATCGGGATGCGAACCCATCCACCGTACGGTGGATTAAGCGCGGGAGAAAGCAATCAGCAATCAGCCATCAACCCGGTTGGCCGGATTGCCCCGCCTATAGCTGACTGCTGACTGCTGATAGCTGATGGCTAAATGTGCGGTGGGTGTGGGCGCTACTTCTTCCCGGCCATCATCCCCTTGAAGGCATCGAGCATCTTCCTGGCGCTATCTAGCTGGGCCTTGAACCCCACCAGGGGGACCACTGCGGTCTCCGACAGCGGCCACAGGGGGACGCTCTGGAGCAGCGCGTTCAGCTCTTCATTCGAGGTCGCCTCGATGATCATCACCCCGGACCTGCTGCCCACGGGACCCCCGCCGGCCATGATCCTTTTCTCCGCCTGCCACTTCACAGCCATTTCCAGGGTCGGGATAACCGCCCGCTCCATCATTTCGATGTTCTGCTGCGGCGTCAGCGGGCCCTGGTCCATGTTCTCCATAGTTACCAGATACAACATTTTTCTATCTTCCTTTCCTTTCATGGGCTTCATGCCTCAGTTCGCCCATGCAGCATTCACCCCGGATTATGCATTGCCCCGGGGGGGCCGTAGTCGCCCCGACTTATCGGGGCGGGGATGGCGAAGAAGCGGAGTACTCAGATAGCCCATGCACAATATGGGTCCATTTTAACACCCCGGGCTTACGGCAGACATTACAAAAGGGGATTCCGGTCGGCCGAATTCCAGGCTCCAACCCGTCCGGCGCAGATGTCACAACTATTTCACGTTTTTGCGCCTGGTTTTATGATTTCTTGACCGGCAATCCCCTATGATTGTGGTCAGTGTTCGTTATCGTGCAGCAAGACCCCACGCTTGGAATCCATTCAGGCTTTCCCCCGAGGTAGACCGCTATGTACAAGCTCTCATTAACAGCTATCTTGACCCTGGCCCTGATTCTGGTCTCCTGCTCCGGCAGGAGCGCAGCCCCCGAACCGGCGATAGCCGGGGCTGACTCCTCGACGGCCCTGGTGCTTCCTGCGGCCTCCACGGTACACGTGGAAATCGCCGGTTTCGCCTACAAGCCCCAGACCATCACGGTATCGCCCGGCGCCAGGGTTGTCTGGACCAACAGGGATACCGCCCGTCACTCCGTATCCGACATAAAAGAGACCTGGGATAGCGGGCTGTTCCGGGAAGGGGGCGCCTACGAGCGGGTGTTCAACCAGAAGGGCGATTACGAGTATTACTGCACCCTGCACCCGGCTATGACCGGAAAAGTAGTGGTGAAATAGTCCCGCGGCCACGCCCCGATGAGTAGAACCATGATGAAGTTCAATGGCGTCAATCACCTGGCTATGGCTACGGGGGACATGGACAGGACAATCCGTTACTGGCGCGATCTGCTCGGTATGCGGCTGGTAGCCGGCCTCGGCGGACCGGGATACCGTCACTTCTTCTTCCAGATTTCTGACACCGACCTCATCGCCTTCTTCGAATGGACCGGCGTCACCCCGGTCGCCCACAAAGACCACGGGCGTCCCGTGAAAGGGCCTTTCATCTTCGACCACGTTTCCTTCGGGGTGGAAAGGGAAGAAGACCTCTGGGAACTGAAGGACAAATTGGAAGCGGCCGGTTTCCACGTGTCCGACGTGATCGACCACGGTTTCATCCATTCTATCTATTCCTTCGACCCTAACGGCATTCCGGTGGAGTTCAGTCACAACGTGGAAGGCGCTGACATCCGCAAAGACCCCCGCATGATAGACCGCAGCCCATCCGAAATCACCAGGGAGGGGCCGGAACCCCAGCCCGGCAAGTGGCCCCCGGTAACCCGTCCCACTACCCGTTCCGAGTGGGTCACCTACCCCGGAGCAGGCAGCGAGCTGTACCACGGGAAGAAGAGTTCATAGAGTTATTGGGTTGTTGGGTTATTGGGTCGTTGAGTGGCGTAGGGTGGGTGAAGCGAGCAGACACTCCATACCCCTGTGGCCGAGCATCCATCGATAGGACGCTCAAGCCGGCATCCCCCCCGACCGCGAGCGTAACCCACCATTCGGGGGGGAATCTTGAATCTGTAATCTGCAATCCTCTCTCCCTCTGTCTCAAATCTCAAATTCTGGTATAATACCCCACATACCATTCGCCGGACAGGTTTCGTTTATTCCTGCAACCAGAGGTGCGCCGTGCCCGACGCGGACAAGAAGTTTGAGCAACTGGTTTTCCGAGCCCTGGAACAGTTGCCCGAAATGTTCAAAGAAAAACTGGACAACGTGGGTGTTGTCATCCAGGACTGGCCTACCGCAGAGCAGAGAGAGACTGCCGGGGTCGAAGACGACGAAGACCTGCTGGGCCTCTACGAGGGTGTTCCCCTCACCGAGAGAACTACCAACTACAACATGGTGCTGCCGGACAAGATCACGGTTTTCCGGAAACCGCTGCTGGGCCTGGGCTTGAGCGATTGGGACCTGGAGGAGGAGATCATCGAAACGGTGCGTCACGAGCTGGCCCACCACTTCGGGATCGACGACGAGCGGCTGGAATACCTTCAGGGCCAGAGAGAAGAATTCAAAGATTAAAAGGTTCAAGATTCAAGATTCAAAGATTCCCCGCCCGGCCGGACCTGTGAATCTCTTAACCTTCCAACCTTCTATCTTCTAACCCTATAAACCTTATAAACCTTGCAAACCCGCTGCTGATTGCTCACACTATTCATGAACTTCATTAAACGCCTCCCCCGGGGCCCGATATTCTACGGCTGGTTTGTCGTCCTGTCGTCCTTTCTAATCTATCTCACCATATCCGGCACTCGCGGCAGCTTCGGCAACTTCATCTATCCGCTGACGAAGGAGTTCGGCTGGAGCGTCCAGCAGGTATCCCTGGCGGCATCCATCGGGACTCTGTGCTACGGGCTGGCCCAGCCCTTCGTCGGCTTCCTGGTAAACCGGCGCGGCGCCCGCATGGCTATACTCGGCGGTACACTGGTATACGGCTCGCTCACCATGGTCCTGGCGGCGATGAACCAGCTCTGGCAACTCTACCTGGTCTACGGCATCTTGATGGGCACTGCCTGGGGGGCCACCAGTAATACCAGCAACACCGCCCTCATCTCGCGCTGGTTTTCCAAAAGAAAAGGCCTGGCGCTGGCCTTTGCCATCTCCGGCATGGCCGTGGGAAATTTCTTGTTGATCCCCCTCTCCATGTATCTCATCCTCAACATCGGGTGGCGGCAAACACTGCTCATACTGGGTCTCCTGGTGCTGGCCATCGCGCTGCCCGTAGGCTTCAAGGTCCTCCGCAGCAGCCCTGAGGAAAAGGGTCTCCTGCCCGACGGGGAACGCCCCACCTCTGATGGCTCTGCCCAGGCCATAAGCAAAGCTGCATCCACCAAAGCAGCCGGGGTGGGCCGGATGGGACTGCCGCAGGCAATGCGGACCCGGCCGTTCTGGCTCATGATGGTCGGCTATTTCGTTTGCGGTTTCACCGCCCTCATGAGTTCCACGTTCTTCGTCCCTATGGCCATAAGCAACGGCTTTGCCGAAATGGACTCGGCCAGGGCCGCGGGCGTCATGGGCGCCGCCAGCGCCGCCGGCCTCTGGGTTGGCGGCTTCTTTTCGGACCTGGTCGGCCGCAAGAGACCTCTGGCCGCTTTCTATTTCATGCGGGGACTCGGGTTCTTCCTCCTGCTGAACGCGCACAGCCTGCCCGGACTTTACCTGGCCGCCCTCTTTATGGGCTTCGGCGCCTTTGGCACCGCCCCCATCACCGCCGGGCTCGTCGGAGATATCTACGGTGTGCTCAACATGGGCACGATTTTCGGGGTTATCTCCATGGCCCACCAGTTCGGGGGCGCGATTTCCATTTACATGACGGGGGTCATCGTGGACGTCACCCAGAGCTACCAGTGGGCCATCATTCCGGGAGTCATCCTCCTCATGGTGGCCACCACCGCCAGCCTGGCGATCCCCGAAAAGAAGATGTTTGACACTGCCCGGCAGGTAGCGTAGAATTCTTCCCATCGCAGGAACCAGCCCATAGTCACCCGTCATTGCGAGCGAAGCGAAGCAATCCCCCAGTTGGCCGGACGTCCGGTCCGCCTTGCGGATCTCGCAAAGCGGACGATATTAATTCGCTTCGCTCGCAATGACGGGCAGAGGGGCGGGGAATCTCGAATCTTGAATTTTCGAATTTGTAATCTGCAATCTGCAACAGGAGGACACCGTGCCCATATTTCATCCCGTACCTGAAAAAGAAGTCACCAGGGCCATCATTGCCGGGTTCGCCCGGCAATTCGACGAATTTGTCGATAGTGACGTCATCATCATCGGCGCCGGCCCTGCCGGGCTGACCGCCGGCCGCGATCTCTGCCGGCAGGGACATAAGGTCCTCATCATCGAACGGAATAACTACCTGGGCGGCGGTTTCTGGATCGGCGGCTACCTCATGAACAAGGTCACCCTGCGCGCGCCGGCGCAGAAGTTCCTGGATGAACTGGGAGTCCCCTATGAGAAAGCCGTTGAAGGCCTTTACGTCGCCGACGGCCCTCACGCCTGCTCCAAACTCATCGCCGCAGCCTGTGACGCCGGCGTCAAATTCGCCAACATGACCATTTTTGAGGATGTCGTCCTGCGCGAGAACAGCCGCGTCGCCGGGGTCGTCATCAACTGGACTCCCGTACACGCCCTCCCCCGCGAAATTACCTGCGTGGACCCGGTGGCCCTCGAAGCCCGGCTGGTCATCGATGCCACCGGGCATGATGCGGTGGTGGCCCACAAGCTCGAAGAACGCGGCCTGATGAAAACCATTGGCTTCGGCGCCATGTGGGTGGAGCGGTCGGAGGACCTGGTGGTCGAACACACCGGCGAGGCCCACCCCGGACTGATAGTCTGCGGCATGGCCACCTCCACCGTCTACGGATTGCCACGGATGGGCCCGACCTTCGGCGCCATGATCCTGTCCGGCCAGCGCGCCGCCAAAGAAGCCGTCAGGATCCTGGACAAAGCCAAAGTCGCCTGAGCCCCCCACCGGTACCACAGGCCTCCGTGCCTGTGCGGGCTCGACTGGTGGCACAGGCGTCCCGCCTGTGGGAGCTGAACCGGTGCCTCAGGCGTCCCGCCTGTGAGGGCCGGAATTCGCTCCAAAGGCGGGTAACGCCGGTAGCAGCGCCGCCGCTGAGCCCGCACAGGCGCCCGATGCATCCTAGCCGGAGTTAAAGGGGTCTCGTAAGGGGACGGGGCTACTGTACGATCACGCTTCCGTCCACATCGGTCGCCGGAATGTCCCCGCCGTCGCTGTTGCCCAACGTGTTGATCGTCAGGTCCAGCGGCGTCGAGCTGCCCGACCCCCCTATGGCCGTCACCGCCAGGTAAGCGACTATTATGTCCCCCGTCGGACCAGGGACGTCTGTCTGATAGGCCCCGAACAGCACCCAGCCCTCATTGTTGTTGATGTTGCGGGTGGGATTGGCAAAAGAGCCAGCCACCACGCTATCTACCCGGATAACCTGGCGATTGAAGGCCACCCTGACCTCGTACGTGCCAAGCCCAAGACCATCACTGACGTTTCTCACCGTGACCGGTATTTGCACGCTGCCGCCGGGGGGTAAGGTGGCTGACCCGATTTCCACTGTCGCATTCTGGCTCGTAACCACGGTCCGGGATCCGGCGGCCTTGGCGGCGGCCGCAGCCCCGCCCAGCCAGTTGAAGGAATCGTCCCGCATCCCGGTACGGAACTGGGCAATGTATAACGCATCGTTCATGTTGGGCTTGCCACCATTCGGGCCATCCGGCATAGTACTGGCGGCGTTGACGGGATGGGTCAACAGTGGCTCTGAAACAACGTGTCGTCGCCCAGTTCCCTTATCCCCACCCGGTATTGGGCGATGTAGAGAGCGTCCACCATCTCCACCCTGCCATCCGCCCTGGCATCGCCCCGGCGCCAGGTGTAGCTGACGGGACTTTCCGGGGCAAAGTTCGCGCCCCCCTGAGCCGCGATTATTCTCTCGACGGTCAGCGTGATCGTGCGTCCGTAGGAGCTGCTTCCGACCAGCCGCGGGACGACTTCCACCAGGTTCAGCGGCGGCTGGGGCTGAAAGCCCTGCTGGCTGGCGCCGACAATGATGGGATTACCTCCCTGGTTCCACTGGGGATTATTAAACGGTGAGACCCCCCTGACGTTCAGAATCTGGATGCCTTCTCCCGTCTGGTAGTCGTACTCGATTTTTGCCTGGTAGCTACCTATGCCGCCCGGAATGGTGTTGGCGTTGTAATAGTTCATCCTGACGACCGCGAAGTTGCTGGCGTCCACGCCATAGGTGAACCTGCCCTCTCTCCGAAACGCGTCATAAACATTTAGCTTCCCCGCTCCCCAGGTGTCGCCGGCGGGGGGAGTGCCGGTGAAACCGTCCCTGGTCGCTTTTTCCTTCAGCCTGGCCTCTATCTGGTCGTGCTTGAGAGCGGGATTGGCCTGCAGCATCAGCGCCGCCGCACCGGCCACGTGGGGCGCCGAAAAGCTGGTCCCGCCATACCCGTCGGTGAAGGTGATGTACCCCGCGTAGTTGTGATTCAGGCCATTCCCGGTGTCGGTAGATGTAATACTGTCGCCGGGCGCCGTTATGTCAATAATGTAGGCGCCGTCTATGCGCGGCCCGCGGCCGCTGTAGGCGGCTATCCCGCCCGCCTCGTCAATAAAGGAGCCAACGACTATGGCTTTGTCGGCGGTGGCCGGAAAGGCCACGGTCTTCGACGTGTTCCGGACGTAGGTAGCGTCGGTGTACTCCGTCCCCCCATACCAGTAATTCCCCGTATTGTCCCACAGGTAGCCGTTAACTTCCTGGGAAACCAACGGGCTGGCTATTCTCAGCCGCCATGAGCCGGAGGCGACGGGACCCTTGTAAATATGGAGATCGAACTTCACCGTCCCTCTCCCGGATGTGCTTCTCACCCTGTAGACGTCGTGGCCCTGGTAGGTGTACCACCCTCCTCCGGAGCCGGTCCCGAGGTCCAGTCCGATGCTGTCGCCAGGGGCGTACAGCTTGAAAGTGAGATAGTTCTGGTCTGACCGCCACAATACGCTTTGAATGACCTGCGTTGGGACGGACTGTTGCGGAACAGCGAACGTTATGTCAACGCTGCCTGCTCCGGCAACCGTGGTCTGAAAATGCCTTCCCGTGTTGTTCGTCTGGGGGTTGATCGCCCCGTTGCCCGCGGGGAGAATCTGTGCTATGCCCGGGCCCGGAGTCGTCGCCAGGTTAGTGACATCAAACTCGACCTGTTGGGAGCCGTCCAAGAACATCCCGTAGCTTACCCCCGCCTCATAGAGCATAACCTGCGCGCCGTGTTGTTCCGCCCAGCTCTGGAATGCGCCGTAGGATATCCCCGAAGTCCTCGATATCAGCAGCCCTCCCTCCCAGTTGCCTGGACCGTTTGGCACGACCATTTCAGGCGCCATGCCGACATATCGCCTCTAACCGGGCTTTCCGGCGCTTATGATTCCGGCATTGAAGGTCCCGTGGTAATGCTGATCCCGGGGAGTTCCAATGGGGGGGTTGGTAGCGTCGCCGCGCGTCCTGGTCACGAAAGCATAATATTGGTTCGGCGGAGTCCCCACCAGTTCGTAGCTGTACGTCTTCCAGATTTTGGAGACGGACAGGGCGATTAGCTGCTCACCCACGTCCAGCCGCTTGTTGCCGATGTCGTTGACCACGAACAGCCTCTCTCCATAAGACGGGCTGCTCTCGGAAAAACCGGCTTGGGCGCCGAAGTCCCTTTGCCCGTTATCGTAGGCGTCGTTGTAAAGCCAGTCGATGTCGGTGTCGAACACGCCGGGAGTTCCACCATCGATCTCGATGAATCTCAGCTTCTCGTTGGGATCCGCTTGCCCGTTGCGGTTCAGGTCGACGTAGTCGAGGCCCGGATCAAAAACGCCATTCTGGTTCGCGTCAATCCAGTTGTAAGGAAGCTCCGCGGGGTCCGGCTGGAAGAAATCGGGATGGAATATATCTATGCCGGTGTCATAGATGGCCACCTTGACGCCTTTTCCGGTGATGTTCCTGCCCTGGCCGTCGCTCAGGGGCCAGACCAGGTGGGCCCCGGTCTCGGGGACACCGTGGTCCATGGCTGGCGCGGGCGGGGGCCAGACGGAAGTGTCCACAGATTTCACCTCGGGTAGCCGGGCAATCGCAACGATTGCCCCCCAGGGAACTACGGCCGGAAGAATGGGGCTCCACTTCTTCAAGAGACCATCAACCCTGTGAAACCTGACGCCCCACCTGTTCTCGAAAGCAATAGCCTCACTGTCGCTTAGAATCCGGTCGAACCATATCGAAACATCAGCGCCCCCCTTCCGGTCCGAGTCGTCGAGGACTTCCTTGATGCCCTTGATGTTCCAGATGCCCGGCTTTTCCCTTACCGCCGTAAGGAACAGCAGCCCGCTCCCGATTTTGCCTGTCGCGTCGGTCGCGGCCCGGACCATCTGACCGGAGGAAACGCCACGGCCCGGGGCGCTTTCCAAATTGGGGGATGGCGGCAATAGCCAATTTGAAGACACTAGCGTTACCAGGAGGACGACCAAGAATGCCGTGGTTGGGTCGCCAGTTTTCACGTGTCATCTCCTTTCAAGCTACTTCTGTGCGGTGCTAGGGAGAGGCCACTGGGTGGTATCCACAGACTTTACATATGGCACGCCTGCCAAGGCCTCGATGCGGTCCCAAGGTACTATCGCCAGCATGATAGGGCTCCACTTCCTGACCTGTCCGTTCACCCGGTGAAACCTTATTCCGAATTCTGCCTCCAGGGAACTTATCTCGCCGCCTGTGAGGACATGGTCAAACTCTATTCCCACTTCGGCCCCACCCTTTCTGTCCGCGTCTTCGAACACCTCCCTGAGGCCAGAAATGCTCCTGATGTCCGGCCTGTCCCTGACCATCATCAGAAACTGTAGATTGCCGCTTATCTTGTTTTGCACGGCAGCGGGGATACCCGGCCATGGCGTCGCGCCCGGAACCGCCGTAGGCGAGGCAACGGGAGACAGCGTTGGCGAGGGTGTCGCCGGCGTCGGTGTTGCCGCAGGAACGGTGGTCGGGGTTGGCGCCGCTTCGGACGTGGCTACGGCCGCCGGCGTTATTGCCGGCGCTGGTTCGGCAGTCGACGGCGTGGAAGGTGGACTGGCCGGCAAGGGCGGGAGGGCCACGCTGGTCGGACTTGAAGCCGGGCCCAAACATCCCGCTGCCAGGGCGGAAACGAGAAGGACCAGGATGATGGCTGTCCCTGAACGTTTGTCGCTGTTCAATGCCTGCCTCCGTGAAAGAGCGTTCGCCTTCGGAGAATATTCTATCAGAATCCCGCGGCGAACCCCTTCGGGAGACACATCCGGTAGGCGAGGGCGACAGTCCCGAATGCGGGACTGTCGCCGGCCATTTACTGGCGCTTGTGGACCGGGGTAACAACTGCGAACCAGATCCAAACTGGGAAGACCGACGCCTCAATCATAGAACACGCCCCCCCCCCTTTTTCAATACCTTTTCCATCACTTTTTTGAAAATATCTTTCAAGAGAGTGGACCGGCTGCAAAACCCTGGGGCCAATTCAGTGTCACTTTCGCATACGCCATGTCCTTCCGGGCACTTTTAGATTGATTTGGCTTCAGGCAAAGTCTATACTATCCCTTGCAAACATATGTTCTTGCGGTTCGCCGCTATGAGAATTCCGACCATCCTCCTTTACGAAGAGCCGTCTTCCAGGAACCTCGACCTGGAAGACATCAGGCGATATCTGGGCAACTGGCTGCCGCAGGTCAAGGTGGAAATCAGGTACCCGTTCTTCACCCATTACCTCCGCACCCTCCCCGAAGGCCGGCGGGAGGAGGCGCTCCGCACACTGGCCGCAGAGTTCGCCCGCATCAAGGTCCGCAACCCGGCCGCGCCCTGGCAGGACACGGAGCCTATCTACGGGGAAATCGAATTCGAGCGGAGGCGGCTAACCAACCCGGAGCGACCGCTTTTCGGCCTGCTCTACGACGGGTTCCTGCTAATGAACGTCCTCCGTTCCCTCATCCCGCGCCAGGAAAATAACCCGGGATACCTTCACATCGTTTTCACCAACCAGTTGACGGGCACCTACGATGAGAACGACCGCCGCTACCATGCCCGGTCGGCCATCTTCGGCTATCCCTGCGTCATATCTACCACGGGAATCGTGGAAGCTCCGGCCAAGCCACGGGAATTCTATGTGCTGAAGCAGCAGTACGAAGCCCTGAAAATGGCCGACGGGGTGGACCTCCAGCTAAAGGAGATGTTTAAGGGCCAGTACCTGGACCATGACGACCCCAGGCTCACCCAGGTGTTGAAGGGATACGTCATGCAGGCCCTCTTCTACCACCTGACCGGCGAGCCTTTCTGCCCGGAGAAGGACTGCCGGCTTTTCAACGCCCACTGGCAGAGTGAGCTCCTCGCGGCCCAGCTTGGCGGCAAGGATTTCTGTCCGAAACACGAAGACATGCTAAAATCTATGGCAAGAGACATGGAATGAAGACCACGATGCGTGTTTACCCCGTAGCGGCAGGGCTTGCCCCTGTCGTCCCGGCAGACCACCGTGGGCCATCGACACCCGCAAGGGGTGTCGCTACGGCGAAGGAACTGGAATGAAGTTCAGCCTGGACGTCTACATCATCGTCGACCTCGGCTTCGCCAGGGGCCGCAGCCTGCCGGACGTAATGGCTGCGGTCATCCGGGGTGGCGCCACGGTTGTCCAGCTCCGGGAAAAAAAAGCGACCACCAGGGAAATACTTGGCATGGGCGAACTGGCGAAAGGTCTATGCCGCCAGGCCGGCATTCCCCTGATAATCAATGACCGGCTGGATATCGCCATGGCGCTGGACGCCGACGGCGTCCATCTGGGCCCGGACGACATGCCGGTGGGGCTGGCCAGGAAACTGTGGCGAAAAGGCAAGATCATTGGGGCCTCCGCCGGAACCGTCGAAGAAGCGCTGCAAGCCAGAAAGGATGGCGCCGACTACCTTGGGGTGGGGGCCGTCTACGCCACCAGCACCAAGTCGGATGCGGGCGAACCCATAGGCCCGGAAGCCCTGGCCAGGATAAAGAAGGCTTCAGGGATGCCGGTGGTCGGCATCGGGGGCGTAACGCCGGAAAACACCGCTCCGGTCATTAAGGCCGGGGCCGATGGCGTGGCTGTCATCTCGGCCGTGCTCGGCGCCCCGGACATCGCCGCCGCCGTGCGGTCCTTGAAGGAAGTCGTGTCATGGGCCCGGCTCTGATAGACCGGTACGACAGGCGTCCCTGCCTGTCGCGACTTCTGTGATCGGGCGCGGCTTGTCGGCGTCAGGAGACAAGAGGAACTGGTATGAACAAACGTCACCGTTCGGACCGAGAAAGCTCGATTCTGGCAGCTATCCTGAACACATACAAAGTTGATCCGAAGCGATTCCGGAAATATCTGCCCGAAATCGCTCAACAGCTTGGCCAGCACCCGGCCTCCAGGGCAGGCGAGGACCATCGCTCCATACTCACCAGGCTGGAGCGCGAACGCCTCACCAATTCTCTGACGGAACTACTTTCCAAAAAGGAACGTACCCGCGAGAAAGCCATACGGGCGTTGGAATACTGCGCCACGCTGATACGCGATGAAACTTTACCTGACCGGGTCGGCCGCAAAACGCTGATCGAACTCTTGCGGTTGGCCACGAACACAAACATCGGCAAAATAACCAAGAACACAGGGATTGATATTCGACAGGGCGAAGAAGCCGGAGAGATCGCCATATTACGCGGAATTCATGTACATCTGACCTGGAACGACCGGCTGGTCGCCGTTTCTTTCATCCCTTCGAAAATGAAAGAGGCCGCCAAAGCCATGAGGCTGGTCGGAATAGCGCGAGATCAAGCCTCTGACGTGGCCGCGCGCCATGACTACTATCTTACCGAGGGGGTTTCTCCGCATGGCGGCTAAGAGAGTAGTGATTGACACGTCGGCTTTTTATGCCGTCATTTCTTCCGCGGACGATTTTCATTCCCGGGCTAAGTGAAGCTGACGCCGTGTCATACAAACCGGAAGCAATAAATGCCTGAACTCAAAAAGCGTTTTGACCTCATCGAGCATACGGCAGACATAGGGATCGTGGCCTACGGCCGGGACCTGCGCGAGACCTTCGCCAACGCCGCCTACGGCCTCTTTTCCATCATCGCCGAACTGGATACCGTGGGCGAGACGGTTTCTTATCCCGTCGAGGTGGCTGCCGATGACATCGAGGGCCTTCTTTTTGAATGGCTGAATGAACTCATCTACGTTTTCGACGCCAAGCAATTGGTACTGAAGCGGTTTGATATCACCGAGTTAGATGACCACCACTTGAAAGCGGACTGCTACGGGGAAAAATACGACCCTCAGAAGCACCATCTGAAGATGGGAGTAAAAGCCGCCACCTACCATATGCTGGAGGTCGACCGGGAGAAAAACCAGGCGCAGGTGATCTTCGACGTATGAACGATTCGAAGATTCTAAGATTCAAGATTCGAAGATTCCCCACCCCGCGGTTCTTAACCACGAAAAACACGAAAGGCGTAGGGTGGGTGAAGCGAGGAGACACGACACAGCTTGTACGTCAAACAGGCATCGTTAAGGAGGGCGGCAAGTCCCGCCTCCAGCCGCGAGCGTAACCCACCATCACGGGGTGCGGACTGTAAGATTCAAGATTCAAAGATTCGAAGATTCCCCTCCCCACCGGGCACGAACCCAACAACCCAATAACTCAATGAACTCAGAGAACTCCATGAACTCAAACCCACTCGAAAAGATCGACGATTACCGGTGGCGGCTGCCGGCCTCTTACAAGCCCGGCATGCGGGTTTCCGGCCTGGTCTATGCCTCCGAATCAATGCTGCCACACGTCCTGGCGGACAAGGCCCTGGAGCAGGTTGCCAACGTCGCCTTCCTTCCCGGCATCGTTGGCCCGTCCCTGGCCATGCCCGATATCCACTGGGGCTACGGCTTTCCCATCGGAGGGGTGGCTGCCACGCGGCTCAAAGACGGCGTGATTTCCCCCGGGGGCGTCGGCTTCGACATCAACTGCGGCGTCCGTATCCTGCGCACCAGACTGACCGAAGCCGAAGTCCGGCCCGTGATCAGAGAACTGGTGGAAGCCCTCTTCCAGGCAGTGCCCTCCGGCGTCGGTTCCAGCGGCATTATCCACCTGAAAGCGGGAGAAATCGATGATGTCCTGGCATCGGGCTCGCAATGGGCCGTCCGGCGCGGCTACGGACGCCCCGAAGACCTCGTCACCACCGAGGACGGCGGCTGCGCTGCAGGCGCCGACCCGTCTCACGTCAGCAAGAAGGCCAGAGAGCGCGGCGTTCCCCAGTTGGGCACTCTCGGTTCGGGCAACCACTTCCTGGAAGTCGCTGTGGTCGACCAGGTCCATGACCGGAAAGCCGCTGCAGCGATGGGGATTGAGCACGCCGGCCAGGTGGTCATCCTGGTCCACTGCGGTTCCCGGGGCCTCGGCTACCAGGTCTGTGAAGACCATGTCCGGGTGATGGTCAGTTCCCTGGCCAAGTACGGCATATCCCTGCCCGACCGGCAGCTCGCCTGCGCTCCCATCGCCTCCGAAGAGGGAAAGGCTTATCTCTCAGCCATGAGGGGCGCCGCCAACTATGCCTGGGCCAACCGCCAGTGCATCACCCACCGGCTCCGGGAGGCGGTGGCCGCCGTCATGCGGAAGAACGAAAATGAACTTGGCCTCGACCTCATCTACGACGTCGCCCACAACATCGCCAAGATCGAAGAGCACCTGGTCGAGGGCGCCCGGGAGATGCTCTGCGTCCACCGCAAAGGCGCCACCAGGGCCTTCCCGCCGGGTCATCCCGGTCTCCCGCCGCAGTACCGCGAAATCGGGCAGCCGGTGCTCATTCCCGGCGATATGGGCCGCTTTTCCTATGTCCTGGTTGGCGCCGACCTGGCCATGAAAGAGACGTTCGGCTCCACCTGCCACGGCGCCGGCAGGATGCAAAGCCGGAAAGCCGCCAGGCGCCAGGTGAAAGGCCAGGACATCATCAAGGAACTGGCATCCCGGGGCATCACCGTCCGGACCGGCAGCATCGGCGATCTGGCCGAAGAAAGCTCCGAAGCCTACAAGGACATAGCCTCGGTAATTGACGTGGCCCACAACTCCGGCCTTTCCCGCATGGTCTTCCGCACGAGACCCATGGGGGTAATCAAGGGATAGAGAGCGAGTAGCCAGTAGGCAGTAGTCAGTACCGCAGGCCACCGTGCCTGCGAGACGCTATTTTCATCCTTCGCGGACCGCTTGGCCAAGTGTGAATGACAAAAGAGAGAACCCTCGCAGGCACGGTGGCCTGCGGTACGGGATGAAATGACCTATTACCAACTCCCTTCCGTCCGCTCCCGCATAATCGAATACTGCGGCGGCCATGGTGACGACCCGGCTACCTGCACGGCCCGCTTCCTGATCGGCAACGGCAGGACCACCAGCGGACTGGGCATCCCGGGACAGGACGCCATCATCCCTCCCGACCGGCTGGACGCCATCCTTGCCAGTCAATCCGACATTTTCCGGTCTGTCTGGGACCGGGAATCCCTCCTGGCCATCCTCGACCTCGACTACACCAACGCCGATTTCCCCTCCGAAGCCTTCCTGGACCCCCGGGGGACCTTTGCCAAACTCGAACCGGCCTACCGGCTCATCGTGGAGGAGCTCAAATCGTTCGGAATAAGACACCTCTCCGTGATGACCGGCCAGGGTTACCACTTCGTCTGGCGGATACCGCTTTCCGGTAAACTCAAATCAACCTTGCGGGACCTGTACCCGTTGCACCCCGCCCTGGTAGAGAAATACCGCCACGATCATCCCTTTACCCCCGAGACCATGCCCCTTGAGGACGGCGCCGCCTCCTCAGGCATGGGCCATCTCCTCGAATACCTGGCGCACCGGCTGATCGCTGCGGCGCAGCCGTCCCTCACCCTGCCCCTGGTGGTCAACGGTTTGGTCGTCGGCGCCGGAAAAAAGGGACGCGAAGCCATATCCCTGGACCTGTCCGCTTACGGAGACCCCCTCTACACCCGTTATGCCCGCTGCGCCTTCAGCCTCTATGAGAAGAAGACCGTTGGATACTTGATTTGCCTTCCGCGAGAAGGGCAGTCGCTCGAAGACCTGCTGCGCTGGCGGCTGGACCCGGTCACCGCCGGCGAACTGGCCGCCAGGACCAAACTGGCCATTCCGGAGGCTTCCGCCGGGCTGACCCGCCTTCTGAAAGCCTACCTGAAGTCTCCGCTGGCCGCCTTTCACTCCTATTTCTACGACGGGCAACATGACGTACCGGAGGAATGGCCATACGGCTATGACCGCCTCGACCTGAACGCCCTCTCACCCTGCACTGCCCTGCCCCTGGCCCAACCCAACCATGCCCTTTCCATCCCGAACAACCTCCAGAATGTCGCCCGGGTGCTGGTGAGCCTTGGCTGGCACCCGCGCTCCGTGGCCGGCCTGGTCCGCTCAAAGTACGAAAGGGACTATGGCTGGGGCGTCAACTGGCTCGTGTACGACGCCGCCACGCGCGCCGATTTCTATATCCGCCTTTTCTGCGGGCTGATGGCCGACGGGACCGACGACCTCCGGGACTTCAACTGCATCTCCCACCAGGAACAGGGCTTCTGCCCCCGGCCCTGGTGCGGCCATAACCTGGCCGACTACAGAGAAAGGCTGAGAATGTCATTCTGAGCGAAGACGAGCGCAAGCGAGTTGGAGTCGAAGAATCCTTCCGGGGCTGGGGCTATCCCGACGAGTCGGGACGCCTGCCGCTTCGCTTCGCTCAGGGCTGCGGCTCAGGGTGACAGCGACATTTACTGGGCAACGTCATGCAATTGAACTGTCCCATAGGCCTATCTACCGGAATGTTCGTTGGCTCGCCCATCGCCGGCATCCTGGAAACCATAAAGCAGGCAGGGTTCGACGGGATTGAAATAGCCGCCTTCCGCCAGCACTTCAACTACCACTCACCCCGGGAAGTCGAGATGGTCAAGGGGGAACTGGACCGGCTGGGACTCAGGGCCGTCTCACTCCATGCCCCTTACAGCATCGAACTGGACATCACGTCACCATCAGAGACCCAGCGACGGCAGGCTGTCAGCGAGACCACCGCCGCCGCCGGGGCGCTGGCGCGCCTAGGCGGCCGCACCCTGGTGATTCACGCCGGCAGTGAAGATGAAAAAGCCAGCGGCTCAACCCAGCGACTCAGGCACAGTGCGGAGAGCCTGACTGAGATATACGAGTTCTGCCGCAAACACAATCTCAAGATGGCCATAGAGGACATGCTGGGCCACCTTCTCGGCGGCCGCACCTGGGAAATCGAATGGGTCCTGAGCCAGCTACCCACGGAGGGCATCGGAGTCTGCCTGGACACGGGGCACAGCTATCTCTCCGGCGACCTGCAAGGCCGGCTCAAGGCATTTGCCCCGCGGCTGATGATGCTTCACGTCCACGATAATGCCGGCAGATACGACGACCACCTGCCGCCGGGTGAAGGAAGAATCGACTGGCCCTGGCTCTTCCGGTCCCTGGCCGCGACCGGTTTCAAGGGTGATCTGGTGCTCGAAATCGCCGGCGGCCAGGACCCCCTCCGGCTAATCGACCGGACAAGAAGAAGCGTTGCGTTCTTGAAAGACCTGATGGCCCGCTTGTAGCCGGTAGGGTGGGTGAAGCGTCCCGATGGTGCATCGGGACGCGCAACCCACCAACAACGCAAAATTCCAAACCCAAAAAACCAAATTCCAAACAATCGCCCATCTCGACGAGTCGGGACAATGAACGATGAAAATGTCATTCTGAGCGAAGACGAGTCCCGACAGCATCGGGACGAGTCGTAGTCGAAGAATCTTTCAGGCGGGGAATCAAAGACCCTTCGACTTCGCTCAGGGTGACATTCTCGGAGCAACACCTAAATCCCATGGTCAAATGGCAAAAGGTTAGCCACCACGTCTCCATGTCGAGACTCAGGTCATTGGAATTTGTTTGGGATTTGGAACTTGGCTATTGGAATTTACTTAGCGTGCTGGTGGGTTCGCACAGCCACCCTGCCTCCCCACCACCCCGCCGTGCTTAACCCACCCTATGTGGTTATCTCACCGGTCCAGCAAGCGGCCACAAATCAGCATTACCCCACCCACCGCAATGAGGACGATGCAGAGTAATGCGACTACGGCAAAGTACGGGTTCCGGTAGGCCTGGAACTGCGTCGAAAGATAGGCCAGGACAAAAATCGCCCCCAGCGCGATGGCGGCTCCGAACCCCAGGAGCATATCGCTGAACAACTCCTTCCGGGCGCTCTTTTCCGCAGCTTCCTTGTTCTCTGACCCTCTGATCTGCATCCACACCCTTGATAGGTTCATTTCAATTACCTCCCTCTTGAATTACTGACGAATGATACTAATGACGAATGACGAAATTCGAATGACGAATTAATGCCCCCGGGTGGCACAGGCCTCCGTGCCTTTGCGGTGGTCTACGGCCCACAGGCGGGGACGCCTGTGCCACCCGTATTTTCGGAACAAGGCCCCGCATTCGTGCCTGGTCATTCGCCATTCGGGCTTCGTCATTTCCCATCTGCTCAGTAAATGTCACCCTGAGCCGTAGCCCTGAACGAAGCGAAGGGGTTAGGCGTCCCGACAAGTCGGGATGGTTCCCCACCCGAAAGAACTTGTCCTGAGCGAAGCGAAGGATTCTTCGACTCTCCCGATTCTATCGAGACTTGCGCTCGTCTTCGCTCAGAATGACATTCACTAGTGCTCCCCCACCAGGTGCTCAATTATGTTGGCCACCTGGATGGCCACCAGGACCAATCCCGCCAGCATGAAAAAAGTGGCTACCAGGAGGGCCTGGTTCGTTGGCGTCGACAGGACGACGGAGTCCCTGGTATAGGTAGAAATAGCTATAGATGCCAGAAAAAAAAGCCAGACGCCGATAGCCGCAAGAGAGATCATCAGAAAGAATAAGGTCCGGCGCCAGTTGAAATGCGTCGCTGACACGGATGATGTGACCCTCATTAGAAAGTCTGCTCCTTTTCTCCGCTCGAATACCAGATTCTCGCGGGCAGTTTCCCCGTCCTGAAACTCCCCCCATCCCCCATCTCGATCCGGTGGCTCTTCAATTCGCTGCCATCCAGTTGTCCCGGCACCGGCCCTTCATAAAGGTTGACGTACCATTTTGAAGGCACATACTTGTCCTGGACAACCTCCAGCCACCGGTGGCTCTCTTTCGTCCCGCCCGGCAACAGGGGCTGCGCCATCAGATAGCCCCCCAGTGACAGGAGACCCGCGAGGGCTTGACGCCTTTCTACGTTCTTTGTCGTCATTTCAGAAGAAAACCAAAAATCAAAATGCAAAAATCAAAATCACAAACCAAAATGCAAAAAGGCAAGACGGCCAGAATACGGCTTGGACATATGAAACATCTAAGAAGAGTCCAAATTCCAGGGCATACGCCTCATTCTGGCTTCTGGATTCTGGATTCTCCCGATTCTGCATTTTGATCTTTCACACCCTCGCCACTTTCACCACGTTATCGTGCCAGCCCGGCGCGCCGGTCACCGGTGAAGCCGAGTGCACCATCACCGTGTTGGCATGCTTGCCATGACCGTGCTCTTTCCACCAGACCAGCCTGGTATCCGGGTCCTGGCTGTTGAACTTTTCGGCGCGGGCCACCCTCCCCATCCCCCAGTGCCCCACCTGCCCCGACATGGCCACCACCCTGGGATGGATTCCCTGCGTGAGCCGGACCCTGGTCTCAATCGCCCCCGCGGGGCTGCTCACCTTTACCAGGTCACCTTTATGAATACCCAGTTCTTTCGCCGTTTCCGGGTTCATCCACAGGGGATTATCGTGCACGATTTCCGAGAGCCATTTGCTGGGAGCCAGCGAAGAGGTCAGGACGCCCCACTTGAACGTGACCAGGAACAGGCCCTGCCCGTTGCTTTTTACGTACTCGGGAATGGGTTCCCAGACAGGCAACGGGGAAACGTCCTTGTCGGCCAGCCCCTGAGAAAAGATTTCAAATTTGCGGGAGGGAGTATTGAAACCTTCCCGGGAATATGACCGGTAGACGGGCGCGGCTTCCCCGGCCCAAACCCCTTTGTCTCTCAGGTAGTCCCAGCCGCCGGATTTCGCCAGCCCGGGCAACCCGGAGACCAGGCTCTTGAAATAGCTTTCCACCGTGCGGAACTTGAAATACGGCGACGTGTCCGGGTCTTTTTTGGCCAGCGCCAGGCAGACGTCGTTGAACGAGCGGGATTCACCCAGGGGTTTGATCACCGGCTGTCTCAAAGAGATGAGGGGGACCAGGCCCAGAGCGGGACCCGTCTCGATATCCCACCGTTCCAGATAGGTCGTATCGGGCAACACGATGTCGGCCAGGGCGGCCGTTTCGCTCATGGTTATGTCCACGACCACCGACAGGGAGACTAAACGCTCATCTCTCAGAATCCCGTCGACTTCGCTGCTGGAAGCATTGGAGTAGGCCGGGTTGAACATGTAGGTCAACAGCAAGCCGACCGGCGCCCCCTTCTTCTTGATCAGCGGCAACACCGAATGAGCGATGGTCTTGCTGGGCAGGACGCTGGACCGGGCCAGTTCCGGCGCGTCGCCGGCCGTGGGCGGAACCGGGTCGGGCTCCTTCAACGCGTAGCTCCGGGGCAGGCAATAGCCGCCTTTGACATCTATATTCCCGGTGATGGCATTGAGCAGCGCGATGCTCCGGATGCTGTGCATCCCGTTATCGCGCATGGAGACGCCGGTGCCGCTGATGGTGGTTGCCGGTTTGTCGCCGGCGAACTCCCGGGCCAGGCGGATGATATCCCGGGCAGGAACGCCGCTGATATCGCCGGCCAGTTCCGGGGTGTAGCGGGAAAGGTGGGCCGCCAGGTCTTTGACGGAGTAATTGGTCCAGCGGCTGAGGAACTCCTCATCATGCAGCCCTTCCTTCATGATGACGTTGCCCATCGCCAGCGCCACCAGGCCATCCGTCCCCGGGTTAATGGCATACCACTCGTCGCTCTTGCCCGCCGTGTTGGACAGGCGGACGTCGAAAGTCACCAGCTTGGCCCGGTTTTCAATGCGGGCCTGGATGAGCCGCTGCACCGCGGGTAGATGGTAGAAATAGGTCTCGTAGGGATTGGCGCCGAAATTCAGAATATACCTGGCATTACCCAGGTCGCTGATTTCCGTCTCCTCGCCCCAGGTGGCAGCCAGGGCCATCAAACGGTTGGTGTCGCTGCTGGGCACGGAACAAAAGGCATTGGTAGTCCCGTAGGCGTCCAGGAACCGCCTGGCGAACCTGGGCATCGTCATGGTCCCCGCCTGGAAGACGAAGCTGTTCCGGTTTCCCGAGGCTTTGATCTCCCCCAGGCGTGCCGAGATTATGTCAATGGCGTCTTCCCAGGTTATCCTCTCCCAGCCGCCGTCGCCCCTCTTGCCCGTGCGCCGCATGGGATAAAGAATCCGGTCGGGGTTGTAGGCCAGGTTGAGTCCGGCCTGGCCTTTGGCGCAAAGCTTGCCCCGGTTGCCCGGATGCAGGGGGTTGCCCTCTATCTTGACCACCCGGTCATCCTCGACGAAGCAGATGATGCCGCACCGGGCCTGGCACAACTGGCAGGTACTCGGCGCCGCGCTGCGGACACGTCGCGAAGTGCGGGAGATGCTGACCTGGGCTTCGTCTGCCGCCGCGGCAATACCGCCGGCGGCTCTGGCCGCCGCCGCCACCCCGGCAGCCCCCCCGGCCAGCTTTAGAAATTGTCGTCTGCCTAATTTATCCATTTTGCCATTTTACCGTAGCACGGGCATCTTGCCCGTGGTACCTTTCGAACCGCGAAATAACACGAACAGACACGAACGTCGAATTACGAATGACGAAATTCGAATGACGAATCAAGCCTCAAATCCCAATGGCCAAAAACGGCTTGGGTCCTCTTTGGTCACTCGTCATTCGGACTTCGTCATTGATTCGTCATTAGTGCTTCGTAATTCGTCATTTCTCTGCGCCTCTGCGGTAAAATCCCCCTTAGTCCCCCTTTGAAAAAGGGGGAGAGGGTCTGTTAATACCCCTTTTTCAAAGGGGGAAAAAGACTAGCTTAGAGGCACCACCTGGCCACCGATTACCATCACGTAGCGCATGGCCATGATGCCGAACATCACCAGCACCGAAGCGGCGCCGATGGCCGGCAGGCTGCGCCTGGTGAACGGCAGGTTCAGCATGATAAAGGGTATCAGCGCCCCGAAGAGGACCTCAACGTAGAGAAAGTACTGTCTGAAATCGCCGGCCAGCAGCAGGAATGCCGCCTCTCTGGCTTCCGCGTCGGCCGTCAGAAGCACCAGGACATCCGAGAGGGCCAGGAACAGGTCGAAAATGATCGCCAAGCTGAGGAACGTGGTCAGGCTATAAACCAGGTCTCTGTTAACCTTCTTCTCCGGGGAGAAAAAGCGGCCCTTGATCATGACGGTCAAAATCATCAGCGCGATGCCGGATACCATTGCCGAGACCAGGAAATAGGAAGGCATCAGCGCCGTATTCCACAGCGCCCGGGCCTTCCCCAGGGCCAGGATGAAGCCGGTGTACCCGTGGACCGAGATGGCCAGGGGTATCCCGATCAGGCCGAAGAACCGGGTCCACTTCATGTCCCCTTTGAACATGAAGAAGGCATAGATGAGACAGTTGATCGGATATATGGTCAGGAGAAAACTTCCGTAGGTTATGGGTGAAGTCAGGTTCAGGTGGGGAAACAGGAACCAGAACCGCAGCGGCTGCGTCAGGTCCGCTATCAGGGTAGCCGGGGCCAGCAGGAGGAGAAAGATCGCCAGGAGTATCCCCACTTTCCCCACGGGTTTGAACTTCTTGATGCCCATGCCGTAAGCCAGGGTGGATAGAATGAAGCTCCCCGCGCTGAGGCCGGTCATATAGAAGTATATCGTTATCAGGATGCTCAGCGGCATCTCGTGGGTGATGTTGTAGGTAACGATCAGTTCTTCGCCGTTCATTCTTCGCCTCCGGCGGGGCCTCTGGCCGTCATTACGTACATGTCGGCTCCTATGTAATAGACCTGAGGGAAGGTGGCCCTTTCCGGCTTCAAGACCTGGACCTGGTTCCTGGACAGCAACTGCGCAATCTTGCTCTCAGGGTTGTTCATGTCGCCGAAGACCAGGGCATCGGTGGGACAGGTGTTGACGCAGGCCGGGTCCAGGCCCTCCTCCACGCGGTGCAGGCAGAACTCGCATTTCTGCACGATCCTCTTCAGGGGGTTGACATGCCTCACGTTGTAAGGGCAGGAAGCGATACAGTATTTGCAGCCGATGCACCGGTGGGGGTCAACCACCACGATGCCGTTTTCAAGCTGGTAGGTCGCGCGCGTGGGGCAGTTCTGCAAGCATATGGGATTGGAGCACTGGTTACACAGCGTCGGCAGAAAGCCCACGCTCACCCGGGGGAAAGCCCCCCTTTCGACCTGCTTCACCCAGGTGCGGAAGACACCCAGCGGCACCCCCAGCTCGGCCTTGCAAGCCACCGAACAGGCCCGGCAGCCCGTGCACCGGCGCAGGTCCACCACCATTGCGTAGCGCGGCGAGGAAGACACTTAGCGGCCCTTCCTTTCGGCAATCGAATTGTTGTACATGGCGCTCTGTCCAAACTCGAATGACGAATCTCGCAAAAATGACGAATGCCGAAATTCGAATGACGAATTAATGTTCAAAGCTCGAATGCCTAAACAGGGACCGCATTCGTCATTAGTCATTCGAATTTGATTCGTCATTCGTGCTTCGTAATTTGTCATTTTGACCTGACATTTGAATTTGCTTCGCACTTGGAACTTGGGATTTGAAACTTCTAGCTGGAGTGGCACAGCGTGCAGCTCGGGTTATCCCTCCCCTGGTGGTCGGCGGGCATCGAAGGCAGGCCGGGGATATTCGCCCCGTGGCAGGCGCTGCAGCTCGAACGGCCTTCCAGCGGGTGTTTGATCACCGGAGGCGCTTTGGCCGGCGTAGCCAGTGACTCCTTCTGCTCCAGGTGGCAGGCGGAGCAAGAAGTATTGTCCCTGCCTTTATGGTCCGAAGGCATCGAGGGCAAGCCGGCGACGTTGGCCCCGTGGCAGGTGGAACAACTCGCCCGCCCCCCCACCGGGTGTTTGATAACCGGCGGCAACTCGCCCGCTGGAATCAACGGAACGTTCTTGCCCAGGACCGTCTTCGCTTTCGGCAGACCCGAGGGATGGCAGGAAGAGCACGACTCGGCCTTGCTGTGGCACTTGTTGCAGTATTCCATCAGCGGACGGTTGGTCGGTTCCACACTGTACTCGTGCGCAACGTTCCGGTGGCAGTCGGTGCACTGGGCGCCCAGCTTCGTCACATGCTTTTCGTGGTCTATCCTGATATCCAGCTCATTGAACTGGAAGCCCTGCTGGTCGGCTCGAATGATGTCCTGGTGGCAGCTCCCGCAGTTCTTGCTGACGAACGCAGGGGTCGCCGAGAACCCGCCGCGGTAGCCCTCCACCACGATCCGCTGTCCGGGCTTGGCATGACAGTCAACACAACTTACCCGGGCGTAATCGGGGTGGACCCTGGAACCGAGCTCCTTATCCGGCGTTTCCCCGGTGGCATGGCAGGTCAGGCAGTATTTGGCGTCGGCGGTCACAAAGTGCGGCAGCCAGAGCGCCATATTTATGCCTCCGATGACGGCAATCCCGCCTGCCATCCAGGCCCACAACGGAATTCTAAACTTCAAGGTAAGTCAGCTCCCTTGCAGCAATGTGTAACCAGGCAATAACGAATGACGAAACTCGAATGACGAATCAATGCTCAAAACCCGAATGTTCAAACAAGCCCTTAGTCGTCACTGGTCATTAGCCATTCGTCATTGCTACGAAAATGTCACCCTGAGCGAAGTCGAAGGGTCTTTCGTCCCGCGCCCCGCCCCGAAAGAACTTGTCCTGAGCGAAGCGAAGGATTCTTCGACTACGCTCGCTGCGCTCGCTTCGCTCAGAATGACATTTTCATCCTTCATGG
>JACQUA010000278.1 GCA_016210565.1 Chloroflexota bacterium | reverse complement strand
GAAATCTATATCCGATTCAAGCATAAGATCGACCACTGGTCGAAAGACAAAATTAAGCAACTATGTATAATTAATTAATGCGTTCGTATTAATATGAGCGCAATAAATAATGCCGCATGACCGAAACCGTAGCGGCTTGATTCATCAAGCCTTATCCTGGGTTTGATAAATCAAACCGCTACGGCATCGGAGCGAATCGCATCATGCGACAACTGTTATTGCGTTTGTATTAACCCATTCTATGCATGGGTTTTTGAAAACCGTTAATGTTTACGGGCGTGGCTTAATAAAATTAAAAAAACGTTAAGCCAACAATGTCGTCGGCCTGTTTTTGGCCTCAGTTGTTAGTAGCTAAGACTGAAAATAGCCTGTTGCCAGGTCCCTCCCGGGTTAAGAATGGTTTTTCCCTTGAAAAAGGACATGGCTCGACCATCTGAGTAAGCTTCTCGAGCCAAGGGGGTAAACGGATGTGAGGCGGTCGAAGCTCTCAGGTGAGCTGCAGTGCCTCCAGTCTGGCTTCGGCCTTTCTGTATTCCTCTTGCCAGGGATAATTTTGAGACAGTTTCAGTATCAAGTATCGGTGTGTCTCTACCAACTTGCCAGCGATCAGGAAAAAGTGAGTCCTTATCCATTTGATCATCGCTTTGTTTTGTTTTTGCCCTAGCGCCAACTCCTTGAACCAGTTCATCAGGTTGTAGGTCAACATGCCAATCTGGAAATAGGCGGCATTGCCTGCATAGCGGTGAGAGGGACTGACCTCCAGGCCGAATCCCATGGCGGCTTCTTTGATCATGTTCTCTACGTTGGCCCGTCCGTTGTAGAAACGCCATACCTTCTCGGGGGCTTCCTTGCTTATATTGGTGACTATTACTTGATAGCTGTATCCCTTCAGTTCAAAAAGGCGAAGTAGTTTTTTGTGAGGCTTCCCTTCCTTGACCTCTTCCCGGATGACGATCATCCGGCAGCGGAGTGTTTTCTTACCTTTAGTCAAGCAATGCTCGAATTCAGCCACCTCCACTCCTCCGCCGATAGGCCGGTAATTCAGTCCGCACAGTTTCAGTTGGAGCGTCTTGTATAGCCTGACTGCTACCGCATATTTTATCCGTCTCTTTTCCAGAAACCACAGAAATTCAAAGGAGTAAAAACCGGAATCGGCCCTCACGTAAAACTGCATCACCCACTTCGGTATCAGCCCCAGGCAGGTTTTGAGAAATGCTATGGCTCCGGTACTACTATTGGTATTCCCGGCCCGAAATCTACCCAGGAGAAAATCCCTGGTCTCCCCGATGAAGCAAAACAGGGGATGATAGCCTTCCGCCCCGGTTTCTTGGGGTTATAGCCCACTTTCGCCCGTTGTTGATTCCCATAGACCGTCTTGACGTGAGAGTCTAAATCGAAAGTGAGTTTGAAGTAGCCCCTGAAATTGTTTCTCACCCGCAGGAGCGTCTGCACGCCTTTGTCCCCTATCTGTTTGGCTTCCTCCACCGAAAAGGCCTTGAGAAAGCGGCTGAAGGTGCTCTGCTCCGGGTAGTCTTCGTAGCCTACCACGCTCTGGAACACTTTATCCCGCTTCAAGAGCTCCGTGTCGGAGGGCCGTTCCAGACCACATACCAGACCGTGGACTAGAGACATCACCTTCCTGCCTACAGTGTATTTGCCTTCCGGGATATTGTTGCTTGACACTTTGTCCAGGACCTTTTCTATCCCTAATTTCCGCACAAATTTCCGAAATAAGCCAAAACCACCGTATGGGGTCATATTTTTGCCCGAAAATTCTACCTTTACCTCGCCCTTGTCCTTGTTTATCCCCAGCGGTTTGTTTATACTTTTCACGGCGCCTCTTTTTTTCACCTTTCAGGTGATTTTTTTGCTTCGCTACAATTGTAGCTAAAAAAGAGGCGCCTGAATATACATTTTCCCCACTTTTTGTGCTATTTCTGCATAGAATGGGATTAACTAATCCCGGGCGGGGGTTGGTCAGCGGGTCTCGCCGGCGCTGCCGGATCGCGGCCGGGCCCTCCTCCCCCTGCTTTCTTACCAAGCTTAACACGCCCCTGTGACAACAGTATGTCAAAAATACGCGATAGACTTCGGCCGCTGCGTGGCGCTGAGCAGCCGGACGGGTTCTTGCCATTCTCGAATTTCAGCCAACACCCTCTATTATAAAATCAGCATTGAAGCATATCTGGCGGGCGGCCGGCGCCGTTCGGCGACCACACGGATGGGCCGCTGACGCTAACCCACATCTTGTACTGAACACAACAGGTGTTGGCCAGGGACAGCCTGCGGGTAGGTTAAGCACAGCGGTGGTGCGGGGAGTCAGGGTGGCTGTGCGAACCCACCGTGATCACAGAAGTAGAACAACGCTGTGAACACCAATCCGGGGGAATGGCGGGTTCGCGCCCCGATGCGGCATCGGGACGCTTGACCCACCCTACACCATTGTGTCCAGCCCTCGGAACGTGGGGAAGGACCAAGACCCGGTTAGCCTGCCCTACGCTGCTTTCTTGCCGGGGAACCGGCCCCAGTGGACGTCGGAATACAGGTTGGCGGCGGTGCCGCAGTGGTAGCGGGCATACGCCCAGGGGTCTTTTTCCCCCTTTCCCACCAGATAGAAGTCGAGTTCCTTGCGAACTCCCCGCACGGCGGCGTCCTTTTCACCGGCCAAGGACTGGGGTACGGGGAGGAACTGCACAACAAAGCTCCCTTTCCCCGCCGGGGCCACCAGCGCAAGCGGGCTGGTGTTTTCCTTCCAGAAGAGCCTGATGTGTTCCTTTTCGGCGTCGACGCTCCCTTCGTGCCATTCCGGCGGATTCTTCATTGTCTCCTCCTGGTTCGACAGGCCCATAATAACGGTGCGGCTGGCGAAGGCGTCGATGTTGCCGGGGTCGAGGTCCAACGCCCGGTCGAAATCAGCCAGCGCCTCGCGGTACTTCCCCATCTGCGCATAGGTCTCGCCGCGGTAGGCGTATGCTTCCGCGGCCACCGGGTCCAGCTCGATGGCCCGGCTGTAATCGGCGATGGCCCGGTCGAACTCGCCGCGGTGGTGGTGCGCCAGGCCACGGTTGGCATAGAAAACGCCGATGTCCGACGACAACTCAATGGCCCGGTCATAGTCCGCCAGGGCCTCCGCAAACCGGGACAGCTTGTAATAGGACAGGCCACGGTTGTTGTAGGCCCCGGCGTAGGTTGGATCGATCCTGATGGCCTGGTCGAAGTCGCGGATGGCTTCATCATAGTAATACTTCCGCCCGTAGGCGATGCCCCGCCGGTCGTAGGCCCGGGCGTTGTCCGGCTCCAGTTCGATCACCCTGGTGAAGGCATTGATGGCCGGGTCGAGGTCGCCTCGGTCCAGATAGTGCCCGCCGAGTTTGAAATAGATGGTCGCCTGTTTCAGCACGGTCGTCTCCTTTCGCGGTCCAAAATCTCCCGACATATATATTATAATTTCACCAATCAATCGTATCTGGACTCAAGATTCCCCGGCCTCCCCTGGGCGAGCGGTTCCGGCCAGGAGGTACGGGCAAGATGCCCGTACTACTGACTGCGTAGCCCCGGGCGCCGACAGCTCGGATGGTGGGTTCGCGCAGCCACCCGGACTGCCCAACCCCACCTCTGCGCTTAACCCACCCTACGTTCACATTGTATCCCGTGGCAGTGACAACAGTATGTCAAAGAGCTCTGGAAATCGTCTGTGATGCCGGGTGAGACAGCGCGGAAGCTAAAACCAGAGCTCACAGGCACGGTGGCCCGTGGTGCCGGCCGCGTCCCCGGCACAGTTTGCAAATCGGCGAAAATCTGGCATAATAACGGCATACAGCGAAGGATGAGCCTGATCAGGGAGTAAGAAAGATGAATGCTACGTGGCGCAGATTGCTGCTCTGGCCAGCAATGGCGAGTGTCATGCTCGCGGGGCTGCTGCTGGCGGCTTGCAGCCAGGGACAGGTGGGGCCACCTCCCCCTGCAACAACCCCGGCAGGGAAGCCCGGCGGGCAGGTCACCGCCGACTGGAAAGACCGGTGGGACAAGACCGTAGCGGCGGCGAAGCAGGAAGGGAAAATCATGGTTTACTCCGGCCTGGGTCCCGAGGCAACCGCCCCCATCAGCGCGAAGTTCCGGGAAAGGTTCGGCATAGAAGTCGAACACGTCATCGGCAGGGGGAACGAAAGCGCCCAGCGACTCCTGCGGGAGTACGACGCCGGCCTGGGCCTGGCAGACGTGTTCATCGCCGGCGGCGGCACCACCCTCACCACCCTCAAACCCCGGGGCGTTCTCGCGCCCCTGGAACCGCGTATGCTCCTCCCGGAAGTAACGGACCCCAAAGCCTGGCCAGAGGGGAAGATCGCCTTCCTCGACAAGGACCGGCTGGTAATCCCCCTTAACGCCGCCTATACTTCCTACACCGCCTTTAACACGGACATGGTGAAAGAGGGCCAGATCAAGTCCTACCGCGATTTGCTGAAGCCGGAGTGGAAGGGCAAAATGGACTTCTTCGATCCTACCACCACCGGCGCCGCGGGTGGCTGGGTCACCTTTATCATGTACAATCTGTACGGACCGGCCGAGGGCGAAAAATACCTCAGGCAATTCGCGGCCCAGGACCCGACGGTGCTGAAAGAGATCCGGCAGCAGGTCGAATGGGTGGCCCGTGGGAAATTCGCCATCGGCGTGGGCGTGCGGCGGGAGGAGGTGTCCGTTTTCAGCAAGATGGGCGCGCCCATCAAGTTCGCCCGTTTCAGCGAGGGCGGCCAGGTGAACCCCGGCGGCGGGATGATCGCTCTGGTCACCAGGCCGGCGCATCCGAACGGAGCGACGGTTATGTTGAACTGGCTCCTGACCGCGGAGGGCCAGGCGGTCTTCAGCCAGGGATTCAAGGCGCCGGCGGTGAGGGTCGGCGTGCCCACCACCGGCATCGATCCCGACGCCATCGCCCAGCCCGGGGAGAAGATTTACTGGACCGACGAGGAGTTCTTCCGCTTGCAGGGGGAATACCTGACGCTGAGCAAGGAGATTTTCGGGCCGGTGATGAAGTAGCCGTAGCGGCACGCTGCCGCGTGCCTGAGTAGACAGTAGCGAGGAGTGAGTAGCGAGTAGTCAGGCGTCAGGAGTCCGCAGTCGGGTTTTCAGAGTCACAAACCGGCTGGCCGCCCCGCCTGGTGGGTTCGCGCCGCCGCCGCTCCTCCCCGCATCGTCCCCGGCGCTTAACCCACCCTACACCCCTTGAATCTGAATCGGAGAAGTAAGATGAAACGAATGATGTATGGCCTATTGCTGGTCTGCCTGCTATCGGTGGCGGTGGCCTGCGCCCAGGCCGGCCCTACCGCCGGAACGCCCCCGCCCAAAGCCAGTCCCGCGGCGGCTGCCGTCTCCGGCTGGCAGAAGAAATGGGACGATACCCTGGCCGCAGCCAAGAAAGAGGGCGTGGTGGTCTTCTATGCTGAGGTCACTCCCGGCATGAGGGATGCGGTAGCGGCAGGGCTTGAAAACCGCTTCGGCGTCCGGGTGGAGTTCGTCGCGGGCCGGGCCACGGAACTGGCGCCCCGCTGGGAAAGGGAGAGAGCCGGCGGCATCAACCAGGCCGACGTTTTTCTCATCGGCGGCGGGACGGGGATTCTCACCATGAAGCCCCAGGGGGCATTTCAGCCAATCGAACCGCACCTGATGTTGCCGGAGGTGACAGACCCCAACGCCTGGGAAGGCGGCAAGATTCGCTTTATCGACAGCGATAGGATGATGATCCCCATGACCAGTTCCTTCACCACCTATACCGGGATCAATACCGACCTGATAAAAGAGGGCCAGCTTCAGAGCTACCGCGACCTTTTGAAGCCGGAGTGGAAGGGAAAGCTGATTCTCATGGACCCGTCGGTGGCGGGCGCGGCGGCGGGATGGGGGACCTTCATGATTACCGACGCCTTCGGGATGGAAGGCGGCAAAGACTATATGAGGCAAATGGCCGCCACCGAGCCGCCCATCTCCAAAGACGTCCGCCAGGCAGTCGAATGGGTGTCCCGGGGCAGGTATGCCATCGGAGTCGGCGTCCAGCACGCCCTGACCGTGGAGTTCAAGCAGATGGGCGCGCCCATCACCATCCAGCGATTTGTCGAAGGCGGCAACATCAATCCCGGCGCCAGCGTCCTGGAGATGGCGGCTAGACCCCAGCACCCCAACGCCGCTGCCGTTTTCGTGAACTGGCTGCTGACCAAAGAGGGACAGATTGCCATGAACAAGCCGGCCGGTAACCCGCCGATCAGAAAAGACCTGGTGATCGAGGGCATCGACCCCACCAAGATAGCGCGGCCCGGCGAGAAGGCCTTCCTCACCGACGAGAACTTCTTCAAGGTGCAGGGACAGGCCCTGGCCATCGCCAGGGAGATTTTCGGGGCGTTGCTAAAGTAGCAAGTAGCCGTAGCGGCACGCTGCCGCGTGCCTCCGTAGCCAGTAGCCGCACCCTTTACGGGTGCGCCGTAGCGAGTAGTGAGTAGCGAGTAGGAGCTACAGGTACCACAAGCCGCCATGCCTGTGAGAGACGATAACCCCAGCAATGCCTATCGTTTTTGGTCGAACCCTTTCCAAAGGCCATGTCAGCAGCAATGCAGAATAGGGCCAGGTTGCGGCCGGCAAGTATGGATAGACATGTCAGTAATCCAGCCCTCACAGGTACGGAGTCCTGTGGTACCGGGGCGCAGAATAGGGCCAGGTTGCGGCCGCTGGCAGATATGGATTGACGTGTCAGTAATCCAGCCCTCACAGGTACGGAGTCCTGTGGTACCGGGGGGCAGAATAGGGCCAGGTTGCGGCCGCTGGCAAATATGGATAGACATGTCAGTAATCCAGCCCTCACAGGCACGGCGGCCTGTCGTACTGGACCGGGGCGGGGAATCTTCGAATCTTAGAATCTTGAATCTTCGAATCCATTTGTGAGGTGTAACATGAGGAAAGTTCTCTATCTACTTGTGGCGCTCATCCTGGCGTCCTCCCTTGTCGCGGCCTGCACCGGGGCGACATCACCGGCGGGGACCCCACCCCCCGCCACCGCCCCGGCCAAAGGCGCGGCCGGTACACAGGCGGCCGACTGGCAAAAGAAATGGGACTCCACCCTGGCCGCGGCTAAGAAAGAAGGCACCCTGACCATCTATGGCGAGATCAACCCGGAACTCAGAGAGTCCCTGGTGCAGGGGTTCGAAAAGAAGTATGACATCAAGCTGGAGTTCGTCATCGGCAAGTCGGCGGAGCTCTCTGCCAGGTGGGAGAGGGAGTACGGCGCCGGCATCAAGCAGGTGGATGTCTTCCACATGGGCGGGGGCACCGCCATCCTGGCGATGAAGCCCAAAGGGGCCTTCGCTCCTCTGGAGCCGTATTTTATTCTGCCCGAAGTCACCGATCCCGGGGGCTGGCGCGGCGGCAAGGTCAATTTCCTTGACGAGGCGCGCTCGGTTATCGCATTGAACGCCGCCTATACGACCTATGTCGGCGTCAACACCGACCTCGTGAAGGAAGGCCAGATCAAAAGCTACCGGGATCTCCTGAAGCCGGAATGGAAGGGAAAAGTGGTCCTGTTCGACCCTTCCATCCCCGGAGCGGGGGCGGGCTGGGCCACTTTCGCCATAACCGATGCCTTTGGCGGCCTGGAGGCGGGCAAGGAGTTCATGCGCCAGTTCGCCGCCACTCAGCCGGAAGTCACCCGGGACGTGCGGACGCACGTGGAGTGGGTGGCCAAGGGGAAGTACGCGGTGGGCGTGGGCGCCCAGCACGCCACCCTGAGCGAGTTCAAGGCAATGGGCGCCCCCATTACCATCAACCGGATGGTTGAGGGCGGCAACTTCAATCCCGGCTCGGGCTGCCTGGAGGTGTCGCCGTATCCGGTGCACCCCAATGCCACAGCGGTCTACGTCAACTGGATATTGAGCAAAGACGGCCAGGCGGCCTTTGCCAGGGGTTTCGGCTCGCCGCCGGTCCGCATCGACGTTCCGGCAGAAGGCATTGACCCTTCCAAGATGGCCCGTCCGGAAGACAAGGCTTTCCTGACCGACGAGAAGTTCTTCCAGGTCCAGGGCGACGCCATAAGAATCTCCAGGGAAATCTTCGGCCCCCTGCTGATGCGTTAGGCGCTCGTAGCGGCACGCTGCCGCGTCCCCTGAGACGACCGGCTGAAAAGCCTGTAGCCTCGCTTCGAAGGACGAGACGGAACCACGAATAAACACTAACGAACACGAAATCGCTATCAGCAGCGATGCAGAAGGTTTCAAGGTTCACCGGGTTCAAGGAGCGATAGGCGCCTCGCAGCCAACGGCCAGATCGGAAAGCCGATAGCTGTTAGCCGATAGCCGAGAGCCCATAGCCGACTGCCCATAGCCGATAGCCGATAGCTGTTGGCTTACAGTTCCGAGCCATGGAATCTGGTATTTCGGGACAAGGAGTCGTCGTGTCATCCTTTCGAATCATTGTGGTGGGTGGTGGTTTTTCCGGCATTGCCAGCGCCATAGCCGCAGCCAGAGCCGGGGCCAGCGTCACGCTTTTTGAAAAGACGGACATGCTGGCAGGTTCCGGACTCAGGGCCGGACGGATGAACTTCAACGGCAAACTGGTCGCCGCGGAGGAAGCCAAAGCCCTGGGCGGCGGTGACGTTTTTGCGGCCCTGGAGTCCATATTGTTGCACCGCGGCAACATCGTGGATGAGTTTCACGGCTACGTGTATGACACCTCCAGGGTCGACGGCGTCATGCAAAAGCTGGTCAGGGAAACGGGCATCGACCTGCGCCTGGAGACCAGGGTCACCGACGTGGAGAAAGACGGCCGGAGCATCAGGGCGGTCAAGCTGGCCAGCCGGGAAAAGGTCAAGGCCGATGCCTTTGTTGACGCCCCGGGTACCTCCGGCGGGATGAATATCTGCAAGCGCTACGGCCAGGGATGCATGATGTGCATCTGCTACCGGTGTCCGGCCTATGGCGACCGGGTAAGCATCGCCACCAAAGCGGGCGCGCCTTCGCTCGACCGTGTCCGTCCGGACGGTACGCCGGGGGCGGTGGGATCGGCCGTGTTGGTCAACAAGACCACCCTGGACAAGGGCCTCCTGGCGCGATTGGAAAAGGAAGGGGCTATCTGCATCCCGCTTCCCAAAGAGCTGATCGATTACTCCAAAGAGAAGAAGATCGGGGGCGTGCGCAGCCGGCGGCAGATGGAGTTCATCAACCTGGTGGACATCGGCTCCACGGCCAAGTGCGTCGGCCTGGGCTACTTTGCCCTGGATAAGCTCAAGTCGATCCCCGGCTTCGAATTCGCCCAGTATGACGAACCGATGGCCGGGGGCAAGTTTAACAAGATCAGCAAGGTGGATATGTGCCCCCGGGACGACAGCCTGCAGGTGGAAGGAATCGAGAATCTGTTTGCGGCAGGGGAAAAGTGTGGCCCCGGCACGGGCATCGCCGAAGCCATCGTTTCCGGCGTGCTTGCCGGGAATAACGCCGCCAGGGTGGCTGCGGACAAGAAACCAGTGGTCCTCACCAGGGAAACGGTTATCGGCGACTACATCGCTTATACCGGGGAAAAGATGAAGACGCCGGGCGGCCTGGGCGGCGGCTATTCCTTCGGCCTGGGCGAGTACTTCGAAAGAATGAAGTCTCAGGGCCGGTATACCACGGACATCCCGGCGATTCACCGGAGGGTGAAAAAGCTCGGCCTGGCGGGGTTCTTGGGGAGCAAAGTAGCGAGTAGCGAGTAGCGAGTAGCGAGTAGTGAGTAGTGAGTAGTGAGCCACCGATACCGCAGGCAACCGCAACCGGTACCGCAGGCCACCGTGCCTGCGAGACATGGCAGGCCACCACCGCCGGGACGCAAACGGTACCGCAGGCCACCGTGCCTGCGAGACATGGCAGGCCACCACCGCCGGGACGCAAACGGAACCGCAGGCCACCGTGCCTGCGAAACATGGCAGGCCACCACCGCCGGGACGCAGCCGGTACCGCAGGCCACCGTGCCTGCGTGACATGGCAGACCACCACCGCCGGGACGCAAACGGAACCGCAGGCCACCGTGCCTGCGTGACATGGCAGACCACCACCGCCGGGACGCCAACGGAACCG
>JACQUA010000280.1 GCA_016210565.1 Chloroflexota bacterium | reverse complement strand
GAAATCTATATCCGATTCAAGCATAAGATCGACCACTGGTCGAAAGACAAAATTAAGCAACTATGTATAATTAATTAATGCGTTCGTATTAGTGTCAGTGGAGGACCCTGCGGGACGGCCGCCTAGGGGTTGCGAGAATGCTGAGGCTGCACCGCCGAGATTGCGCTCGACGCGCCATAAAGCTTCCATGGGGTACGGATCACTCGGATGCCACAATTTCATCCTTTAGGCCATTTGACTATTCCTATAAGCCATTTGACTATTCCTATGATGATATTTATGACACCCCAGAAGAACAGCCCCCTTGTTACGATGTAGATTCCCCCCTCCGGATGCCGGGATGCCGCCGCGTAAGTTAGGCCGGTAATGATTCCCCCCACTATGAGCATCAAGACGCCACACCCGATTAGTTTTAGACCTGGTCTATATTCCATCAAGACCTCCTCTTTGCCAACTGAGTGGTGGTCTGGCTCCACTAAAGCACAGCCTACCTGCGCTTATACAAGGCGTGCGCAGACTGAAGGATTGCGGCTACGGCGGATTCCATGCCCCGTTCGTAACTTGCTTCAGCCGACTATCTCACCGAACTTTTGCTTGACCTTTGCGATCAATTCCGGGCTGATGCTGATTTCCTGGGGGAACTCGTCTTTCCATTCGAAGGGTTTGCAGGCGTCGATGATGGCCACGGAGTTGAAGAGGCCGCCTTTCGCCGGCCGGCGCAGCATGGGGTCGAGGGGGTTGCTCCTCGTCCGCCGCAGGATGTCGATGTCCTTCTCCGGATCGGAACGGGTGCAGACTGCCCACAGGACCTCCTGGAGGTTGCTGGGCTCGATGTCTTCATCCACCACGATGACATACCGTCCCAGGTTGGTCCCGATGCTGCTCTGGGAGGTCAGGATCGCCGCCTGTTTGGCGTGGCCGGCGTACCGCTGTTTGATCGAGGTGATGATAAGCTGGGTGCCGCCTTCCTCGCTGGCCCAGACGGCCCGGACATCGGGCACACCGGCGTCGGAAAGGTACTTCTGGAGCAGGGCGCTCCGCATCACGGCGCTGAAATAGCTGGAATCGCTGGGGGCGCGGCCGGGAGGAGACCCCAGCAGGATGGGATCGTTGCGGTGGTAGACCCTTTCCACCTCGAAAACCGGCGCCGGGTCCGGCTTGCTGGCGTAGTAGCCGGTCCACTCGCCGAACGGTCCTTCCAGCCTCTTGTTACCCGGCCGGCACCAGCCGGCCAGGACGATCTCACTGTGGGCAGGGAACGGCAGTCCGGTCAGCTCATCGATAATCACTTCCAGGGGGCTTCCCTGGATGGCCCCTATCACGCCCATTTCGGCGCCGGCCGGCATTTCGTTGGAGGCGACGCGGAAAATAAGGGGATGATGCCCGATGGAGACCACCACCGGACAGGGCTGGTTCCGGGCGAAGTACTTCTCGTAGTGCACCCGTCCGTGGCGTCCCGGAACCATGAAAAGGCCCGCCGTCTTTTCGTCGAAAAGCTGCATGCGGTAGGTGCCAACGTTGATTTCCCCGGTGTCCGGGTCTCTGGTGATGACGGCATCCCCCGTGCCGATGTACCTCCCGCCGTCCTCTTCGTGGAACTTGGGAATGGGGAACTGGAGGAGGTTGACTTTGTCGCCTGCCTGGATGTTCTCCAGGGCCGGGCCCCTGGAGACGATCTTTGGCGAATACTCTTTGTGCTTATCTACCCAGGTATTGAGCTTTTCGCGCAGCAAGGTGACCAGCTCACGCGTGGATGCGACCTTTGGCAGATGGAGGGTCAGGGCGACGCGGTTGGGCGTCGATGTGGAGCCGGTGAGGACGCGGAATCCCGCGGGATAGCCTTTGATATGGTCAAAGAGGAGAGCCGGGCGGTCGCGTCTGGCCCAGCTCAACATGGTGATGGCGCCGATTTCCAGGTCCCAGTCAGCCCCGTCCACCTTTTTGAGTTCTCCCATTTCGGCCACATCGGCCAGCCAGGTTCTGAGGTCGTTCACGGGTCGTATGCTCCTTCTGAATGCGTTTCTCTCCCCCTTTGAAAAAGGGGGATTAAGGGGGATTTCCCCTCAATCCCAATTTCGCAAAAAGGGGGAAGGGCCGTTTGGCCAGTGGATTATAGCCTGAATTCCGGCTTCCTGGAAAGCCGGCGTGCCGCCAGCCGGGGATAGGGACAAACCGTCCGGACAAGGCGGGTCTCTCGCCTGGGCGGGGTGTGCCTCAGCGCAGCGGGCGAAACCGCGGCTTCGCCCCTGCGGGGCACGCAGCGGCAGGGCGCGGCGCGCCCCGGCCTCCGCTGCGCGTTTTTCAGGAGTGGGAGTATTTCAGGCCCCGACAGGCACGGCGGCCTGTCGTACCGGGCCAATCTACTTCATCGCTTCCTGGACGAAGTCCCTCACCACCCCCTGGATCTTGGAGCGGTAGAGGACGGCTTCCTCGGTGTCCAGGAAAACCTTTTCCTCGGCGCTGGGGAAGAACATGGGGTGTATCCCCTCCCTGGAAACGTCGGTGCGCATGCTGGCGTTGCCGCTGGTCCGGGCAAAGACCGTCTGTCCTTCTTTACCCAGCAGCCAGTTCACGAAGACCCTGGCGGCATTGGGATGAGCGAATTTCGAGGGTACCGCGATGGCCCCGGCGCCGGCCGATACAAAAGCCCCTTCCTTGATAATGCCCACATCGATGGGCGCCTTCGCGTTGACCAGCTCGATCATGACTTCAGGCTGCGCCGCCAGGCCGACGGCGAATTTCCCGCGGGCCACGCTTTCCACGTGAAGGCGCGGGTCCCTTTGAATCACGGCCTCCTGCTGCTTTATCAACTGCCTCAGGAACTCCAGGGCCTCGTCCTGGTTCCAGATATACAGGGCCAGGTTGGCGATGAAAGAACTGCCCGGACCGGTCACGCTGGGGTCATTCAGGGTTATTTTGCCCTTAAACTGGGGCTTCAGGACGTCCTTGTAGACGGCGATCTCGCCTTTTTTGACCAGGTCGGTGTTGTAGATGACGTAGGCGTTCTTGCTGGCAATCATACCCACGGCCATCTTGTCGGCGTCCAGGAATGGGAACTTGCCGCCGGTCCACAAACTTGCGTCAGTCACCTCGGGGAGGACCAGGAGGGGTTCCACCGGGCCAAGGAGTCCCAATGGCTTCAAGGTGGCCACCAGGGTGGACGAACCGGCTCCGAACAGGTCTGCCACGTACAGCCCGCCGGTCCTCTCCTGCTGGGCCCTGGCCGCCATCTCGACCCCCCGGGCGAAGGGAGTGAACTCCAGGTTGATGCCGAACCGGTCTTTGAAAGCCTGGGTCAGGGCTGTGCGGTGCTCCGACGCCCAGATGGCATAGACCGAAACCGTCCCTTCCTTCTTGCCCTCGGCCACTATGTTTTCCCACGCTTGGTCCGGACCGGTTTTCGGAACCGGGGCCGGAGCCCTGGTAACAGTCGTCTCCTCCCTCACGTCCGGGGCCGCACCCGGGCTGCAGGACACGAAAAGGGCCATCGTCAATAGTGCGGGCATAAGTCCTGACATGGTCTTCATTTTTCCCTCCTTCATAACCAAAAAGCAGCGTAGGGTGCGTTAAGCACAGCCGGGCGGGGGGGGAAGAGGGGTGGCTGCGCGAACCGGAGAATGCTCATACGTTCTGCCTTCTCTGCCAGGGCGGGCATTCCTTTGGCCCGGTGCAGACTGCCCGGGAAGCAGCGCTTCCGGCAAAAAAAGCGCCGGGGAGATGAGCAGCGCGGCAACGAATGCCGGTAAGACCAGACCCTTCAGGCTGCGGCGGCTCATTCTTCTCGTCCTCAATAATGGCGTCAGACGGACGTGACCGGATTGCCTGGGACGGGTGACCGAGACCATGATATTCTGTTTCCGTGGCCGTGTCAACCGGTTTGACACCGGCGCCGTTTTGTAGTAGATTGGAACCTGGGCCAGGGAGACGGGATGGCCGCTGCGTCCCGATTCATCCCGATTTATCGGGATTCGTCGCGGGCGGAGAGGAAAGTCCGAGCTCCATCGGGCAGGGCGCCCCGTAACGCGGGGGAGGGGTAACCCTACGGAAAGTGCCACAGAAACATACCGTCCCGACTTTGGTCGGGACAAGGGTGAAATGGTGAGGTAAGAGCTCACCGGCGTCCGGGTGACCGGACGGCCGGGCAAACCCCGCCCGGAGCAAGACCAAATAGGAGGACTTAAGGAGCCCGACCTGTCCTCGGGTTGGTCGCTTGACCCCGATGGTAACATCGGGGCTAGATAGATGGTCATCATCCCGATTTCATCGGGATACAGAACTCGGCTTACAAGTTTCCCTGGCCTAAATCAAGATGGCCTCGTCAGCGCATCCCCTACGCGGAAACGGCCTCGTCGTCAGAATGGCGGTAGAAACTTTCGACGTAGTCTTGAGAGTAATCCTGAAAAACCGTGTTCCACACGAAATCAGACCCTTTCGTAGAACAGGATCACATCGTGAACCGGCCCCCAGCGTTTCGATCCCGAATGGGCGCTGGTCCTTTTCAATATTGTCTCCCTCTTGAAGTTACTCGCGCCGGATATCGCGTCGAGCAATACTTTCAGATAGTGACTGGCTTTGGGGTCACAGATGAGTGACAATCCTCCATGCGCCATTGGCGCACGTTGAAGGATGAAAATGTCATTCTGAGCTTCAGTAGGCCGCACGAAACGCTGCCGGACGCATGGAATGACATGGAAGGCGGGGGACTCCTGGGCCACTATCGTCGATGTCATTGAAAGCGAAGACGAGCGCCAGTCCTGATTGGATCGGGAGAGTCGAAGAATGCTTCGCTTCGCTCAGGACAAGTTCTTTCAGGCTGGTGGACAAAGACCCTTCGCCTGCGCCTTCGCTTCGCTCAGGCTTCCGGCTCAGGGTGACATTTTCCGAGTGCTCCTCGAAGCGCAGGATTAAGCGCCTTGTCTCGTCAACGCGTGATGCCGAACTTCCTCTGGAGTTGCAGGGGATATTCGATGACTTCCGGGGGTGAATTCAAGAGTCCCTTAACTATGTCCGATACGTCTTCCCCATAGCTCATAGTATACACGGGAGATATTGTCTTTTTGATCATCTCATCGAATTTGGGATTCTTAGCCATTTCTTTGATCGCCTCAACCAGGAGGGACGCAACGGTATCAGGGGTACCCGGGGGCGCCGCCAGCCACCGGTCCAGCGCCGAGTCAGGGGTTATCCATGATTTGTAGGCCTCCCAGGGTACTCCTTTGACACCCTTATCTATGAGGAAATTCCCGAAGACCGGCACTTCGGGAAAATCGGAGCGTGGTACCCACTTATCTTTCTGCAAAGAGCCCAACTGAGCGATAAGCTCTGCAACGCCCTCGGCCCTGAGCCGGCTGAGGAGGGTGTCGGTCGACGTGGCCATCATATCTACTTCGCCACGCCGCAAGGCCAATTCAAGTTCTGCAACTCCGGCAAATCCCAGAATCCAGCGGATGTTCCATCCCAGGAATTCCCTGCCCCAGAGCGTCATGCCCTGATACGCCTCGGTGGCCTCCCTGCAGCCCAGGACTACGGCTGGGGCCCTGAGATCGGTCAGTCTTGGCAGCGCATCCTTGCGAATTATCAGCACCTGACCGGACCTCGCCAGGCTCTCGATAAAGCGCAGCTTTCTCAAGTCGTAGTTGACGATGTCCAGACCCAGTTTCTGGTCGGTGAAGGCAGAGGTGCCGCTGACGAGCAAGGAGAGACCATCAGGCTTGGCCTTGTTATAGAAACTGTTGACGGCCACTGAACCGCCGCCGCCAGGCACGTTGCGGATAATTACTTTCGGGTTCCCCGGCAAGTATTGGGGCAGGAAGGCCGCCAGAGCCCGGCCGTGCATATCCGAAGGCCCTCCGGCAGCCGAGGCAACCACCATCTCAATGGTCTTTCCCTGGTAGTAAGGACTTGCTCCCGGGGGCGTTGCGGCCGGCGTCCCTGGTACCGACGTGGGTTTGGCCGCAGGGATGGACGTGGGTGTAGCTTTTGCTTCCGGGGTTGCGGGCGAAGGCGTTCGACCTGCTGCCGGCGTTGACCCCGGAGTCGCCGCAGGTTGGGATTGGCAGGCAACTACCACTCCCGCGAGCAGGACAAAACTGAATAAGCTGGCGAGATAGCTCTTCATTGGTTTAGACCTCCTGACTTACCAAAGTAAAAGATCGCTCGAAGAATACCAGTGCCACAGGCGTCCCGCCTGTGAGCGTTGGACCTACTGCAAACCCGGAAGGCCTGTAGCGGCGACGCTTGCGGTCGCCGGTGTGCGATAGGGGCAAGCCCTGCCGCTACGGTGGCCAACCGGCACTGCGTAGGGGCAGACCCGGTGTCTGCCCGCCGGCGGGCGAACCCATGGGTTCGCCCCTACGGTGGTAGCGCCAGTCGGACCACTCCTGCCCCGTCAACGAAGTCTATCGTCGTTCCGAATGGGGCGGACAACTCCGCCACGCGCTTGATGATCGTTCCGGCCATTCCGGCCCCGGCCAGCATCGGAAGTCCCTTTTTCGAACGCGGCTCATGCCCCAGGACTATGGGATACAGCCTCAAATCCTTGAGCGCACCTTCGTCTCCCAGCGAACATATCCCGACAACGGCGCTCTTGGCGGGCGAAGGATCGCGGCGAGGATTCAGTTTCGGCGGCTGGACTTTTCGAGCCTCAAAGCCGTCCGCCGGCCTGGCGTCCCACCTGGTGCCGGGTCCGAATCCCATCCGGGAATAGAAGTCGGCGGGAAGTCTCGTGACCGTGTCCGACATGAACATGAAGTCCCCCGGATCGTAGAAAATCGGCTTGCCGTTATAGATTTCTATTCCTCTCAGCGGAGAATGGCTTCCCTCGGCGACAAAGACGTCCGCGCCGGCTTCGATGCAGGCTCTGGCAAAGGGAGGGACGAATGTCGGGGGTACGCTCAGAGACCCTGCTGGATTCCACTCATGATTATGGAGGTGGACCAGGACATAATCGGCTTGCCTTGCCGCATCCCTGATCGACCGGAGATTGCCCTCGGCGTCATCGTCGTCAACTGCTGTGGACACCCCGGGTCCCTTTGTTTCCACTATCTTTATGACGGGATCCTTGCTGGCCCCTGGAGGGTTGAACCACCAGGCGCCGCCCGGATTTGAAATGTTCCATCCGAGCCTGAAGGCGACTTCCTTGACCATTTCGAGAGTCGGAACATCGGCGACATAATAGTACCTCAGCGGGTTAAGACCGGGTCTGCCTTCTACGTCTCGCCTTCTTTCTCCCGCCCTGGCCCAGCTAACATACGAAGAACTCATGGATACGAGGGCTATTCTTCCCCCTGGAGTATCGAGGTACGCCGGTTCCCTGGCTTCCCCCAGGTCGCGCCCGGTGCCGGCGTGCGGCAGTCCTGCCTCGTCCAAGGCCTTCAAGGTGGAAAAAAGACCACCATAGGAGTAGTCCAGACAATGGTTCGAAGCGTGAGACACGATGTCAAACCCGGCCCACTTGAGCTCATCCGCCACAAACCGGGGCGACCGCATCCACGTCCAGCCGCTTTCGGCTGCCGGGTAGACGCCGTCTCCCTCGTAGTCATGTATCACGGTCTCAAGGTGAGTGTAAGCGACATCCGCGGCTCGCAGAATCTCGATCAATGACAGGAACCGCTCGTCGGCGTGGATTGACAGGCGGCGGTTGACAATCGAGTCACCGGTAATTGCCAGAGTGAAATTTTTTTTCATACGCTTACAGTTGCACCTCTGCAACGGCCAGCTTTAGTTGTCTGTGGGCACGGGGCTAAAGCCCCGCGTTGCAGGTGCAAAGACATTTCGCGAATGACCATCATCGAGACGCGCAAAGACAGGTCATGCCGGACCGTGTCCATCCGTTCCCATTAGCGCTACGTCCTGGCATGCTACCACGCACCGGATGGCCTCTTGAATGTCTTTGATTTGCTCCGGCCCGGACCACACCCGCACGGCCGCCTGGACCTGGTGTTCGGGCAATGCCAGTCGCGCATTGGTTTCGAATTTGTCCCGGATATTCTCGAAAGCCCAGGGATTCTTCTGGCTTCCCAATAGCCGGCCGGGAACTACAGCTTTGCTGAGGACCTTGCCGCCTTTGAGTCGAACGACAATGGGTCTTCCCGTAGCTCCGGTCGTTCCACCCTTGGGCCAGCGCTGTTCGATTTCGTCGTAGCCGATTTCCCATTTGGAGAGGACCCGCACATGGATCTTGTCCATGGTTTCCTGGATGCGGGGGTCTTTGACCCGTTGGTCGGAAAAAGTGTCGATGTCCACCTTCCCCAGGACCAGCGCCGCGGCGGCGTTGTAGACCATACTGAACTTGCCCTGGAGGCCGGTGCGGGGCCTTTCGTTTACCGGGTCTATGTAGTGGGAATAGTAGGGCTGGGATACCTCCACAGACTCAACGTCTCTGAAGCCAAAATGGTGCTCCTGCATCAGCTCCAGTAGCGCATCGATGGTGTAATGATTGGATAGTCCGCAGGGATATTTCTTTAGGGTCACGATGTCCTGGATGCGGTAGGGATTCCCCAGACGTTCCGCCAGCGCCTGCGGGTTCTGGGCCGGTCCCAGGAAGGCGGGGCCCATGAAAGCGTTGATGAAGCCCAGGGGGTGTTCCAGAATGCGCTCGCCCGAGGTCCAACCCCGGGCCGCCAGCTCGGCGGCCATGACCCCATCGCGGGCCGCCAGCCCGGCGTGAAGGGGGTTGGTCATGGTGCCGAGGTTATGTTCCAGTCCCGAGGCCATGGATCCCGCGATTCCCAGGGCCATCCTGGTCTGCTCCCGGTCGAGCCTGAGGAGTTTGGCGCAGGCAGCCGTGGCCCCCATCCGCCCAATCACCGGCTGCTTCTGAAACGGGTATTCGCCGGTCTTGCCCCGGGGCGTCAGGGCTTCGCCCACCTCGTGGCCGATGATGTACGCCTCCAGGAGCTCCCTCCCCGAGGCGCCTCTTGCCTCTGCTAGAGCCAGCAACGCCGGGAGGAGAATGGACGCCGAATGCGCAAACGCGCTGGAGTCGTCAAAATCCATTGCATGGGCCAGCGTGCCGTTGACCAGCGCCGCGTTGGGGGTCGACAGTCGCCGTCCCTCCGGGATGACCGTGGCTTCAGGGTCGCCTCCAAGCTTATGCCCGTAGTCGATGATGGTCCTCCCCAGGGGCTGCACCGAGCCGGCGAGCATTCCCCCCAGGCAGTCGAAACAGGTCTCACCGGCCACCCGCTTTGCCGCCGCGGGCATTTCGTCATATGTAGTATTGACGATCCAGTTTGCCATCTGTTCTGTTGGTCCCATATGTCGTGTTTCCGTCCTCTCAAGTAAAGTTGCTGCCCGGCGCGCGGAAGGGTGTTACCGCGCCGCTCTTAGAGAGCGCCATAGCTTATTACCCCGGTTCCTGCATGAGCTGTCTGGGGGCTCAACTTTCCCCGCCCCCGCAGGCTAAAGACCTGCGGCTACAAGCCCTCCGGCTGATGAATGATCCGGATCAAGTCTATTATCGTATCAGCTCCAGCCTCACCAGCTCATCGGCAATATCGTGCAACCCCAACTCGTTCAACTTCTGCCTGGTGGGGACTCCGGACTCTTTTTCCCAGCCCCTCAGCTCGTAATACTCATCGAGAAGGCGTCCGACGGCTTCCCTGGACAACACGGCGCCTCGGGCGGGACCTTCCGGCAGAGGCTCCCTGTAGAACCTGTCGGGCCAGGCGTCGTCTTTCCGGGTCAGGCCCTCCCGGACGCTATACGCCTTGAAAAGCGTGAATACCCTTTCGCCCGACTTCATCAACTCCTGCGGTGTGGTTTCGATTCCAGTGCAGGCCGAGAACAGCCTCGAAAGATAAGCGGGCCCCAGGGCCAGGACGAAGCCTATGGGGAAGAAGCAAACCCCGAGGCTATTGGCAACCGAGTACAAATCTTCAAACCAGGTGGACATGAGAGGTTTTCCGGTCCAGGTGTCGGCGACCTCCCGGGCGGAGACGCCTTCATATATCTTCGCCTTCGCATCTCCGGCCATATCGAATCTATCGAGCCACCAGTTAGGATTGTACCGGTCGGCGTGCATGTGGGTGGTCTTCACGTTGTCGCCGCCCCTGGGGTTAGTCAATCCGCCAAAGACAAAACCCCGGCGGCCCGACCTCGGGTCTTGGGACATCATTTCCATGCCCTTTATGGCCATGACAAACCGGTCAGACCTCTTTCCGATCCTGGCGGCCGCCCTCACGGCGCCTTCGGCCAGGACATCACCAAAACCCTGCCGGGCAGCTATCCGGCGTAGCATCTCTGTCGCAGCGTCTTCGTTGCCCCAGTTGAATTCCAGGCCATCTACGTCCCGCGCCGTTAATATGCCTCTCTGAAATAGCTCCATGGCAAAGGCGATGACGCCGGATGCCGACACGTAGTCCATTCCGAGCAGATGGCACAACTCCTTGCACTTCCAGATTGCTGGCAGGTTGTCCAGGCCGCATTTCGCTCCCCATTCGATCACGGGACCAGGGGCAATGCCTCTGTTGACACTCAGGCCGGCATACTTTCCTTCGTTGACCTCCACGACATTGAAGCACGATATTGGACAGGCGTGACAGGTGGCCTCCTGCCTTACCAGATACTTCCTGGCCACCTCCACACCCCTGGTCTCGACGAATCCGGGCACGACGCCTGTTTGATAGTTCTTTCCCGGGAGGCAACCGCGTTCCAGGTACTCCCTTCTGGCATCGACAGGCCCGCCGGGCATTTTGTCGGCCGCTTTGGCCGCCAGTATCCGCTCTCTGGCTTCCCTCGCTGCCTCGCGAAACTCCTCCGGCCTTGCGAGGTTCACGGCGCCGGTCCCGCGGACTGCGATTGCCTTAAGGTGTTTTGATCCCATCACAGCGCCGGCGCCGGCCCTGCCCGCAACGTGATGGTAATCATTAACCGGGCAGGCATATCTAACAAGGTTCTCACCCGCCGGGCCGATGGTCAAAACGGAAACCGCCGGCGTCAGCTCTTTCCTGAGAATATCGGAGGTCGCCCTGGTATCCTTCCCCCATAGATGTTGGGCGTTCCGGATGCTGACCACGCTGTCATCTATCGAGAGGTATACAGGCTTTTCCGCCCGGTTTCTCACGATAATGAAATCGAAGCCGGCATGCTTCAGTTGGGCCCCCCAGACCCCTCCGGTATTCCCTGTGCCGATGCTTCCGGTCAACGGAGATTTCGTCGTTATTTCCGTTCTGCCAGCGCAGGGCGCGTTAGTCCCCGTGAGAGGCCCGTTGGCAAAGATTATGACGTTGCCAGGGGAATAAGGGTCCACGGCAGGGCCAACCTCATCATAAAGGACCTTGCAGCCGAACCCCATGCCGCCGAGGAAATCCTGGGCCAGCAGCGGGGCGATTTCGCGCGTTCCAAGCTCTCCCGTCGCAAGATCAACGTCGAGTATTTTTCCGTATCCGTAGGGAACCATAATAGCACCTCAGTAAGAACGAGCCCAGAAAATGTCACCCTGAGCCGGAGCCCTGAGCGAAGCGAAGGGCAGGCGAAGGGTCTTTCGGCTCTGCGGGAGAACGAGCCAGAGATTCTTCGGCTACGACTCGCTGACGCTCGTCTTCGCTCGGAATGACATTTTCATTTCTTCATGTACTCCTGGAATAGCCTCACCACCTCTCTTCGCACTTCGCTCTCCTTCTGGCGATAGCCTCTATCTATTGTGGCGAAATATTTTATCCCCGGCTGGCGAAGGGTTACTGGGTCCAGGCGGTCGGTCGGCACGTCAACCCGGGCGCTCTGGTAGCCACTCGTTTCGGCGGCGATGGTCTGGCCTTCCCGGCTCAACAGGAAATTGATGAACACTTTCGCCGCGTTCGGGTGAGGGCTGCCCTTGACGAGGGCAACGGTCCCGGCGCCCACGGACGAATAGGTGCCTTCTGAAGGGGTGAAATAGTCTATTGGCGCCCCTGCCTGCTGGAACTGGTACACCACTCCCTTCATGGGACCGATGAGGATGGGGAATTTCCCCTGCGCCACCCACTCCGTCACCAGGCGGTCATCCCGGACTATGGTCGGTTCCTGCTTCAAAAAGGCCCTGACGAAATCCCAGTCCTTGATCCCGAAGGCCAGCGTGCTCATGGTCTGTCCCCCCGCCCCGCCGGTAGTCGGGTCGCTCAAAAGAATCTTTCCCTTCCACTTTGGGTCGAGCAAGTCATTCCAGGACTTCAGCTCGCCCGGCTTGACGAGGTTGGTGTTTACCAGCATCGGCGGAGACACGGCATCGCGAAAGGCGAAGACGGTCTTTTCGCCGGGATCCAGGTCCAGCCACTTGACCTCTCCCCACCACCAGGCTTTCGGACCCAGCACCTCCGGAAGGACAACTACCTTCTCCAGCGATTGCAAGACACCCGAATCGTGGTACGCCCCAAAATTGGTAGTCGAAATGGCGATCAACACATCCGCATTATAGGCCTGAATCTTCTGTTCCCGGTTTATGCGCTCGGCGATTTCTTCGCTTCTGCCCGTCAGCGAGTCCAGCGTGACCGAGAACTTCCTGGCCATGGCTTCGCCCAGGGCGGTTCGAAATTCCGCACCCTGAGTCGTGTACATCGTGACCCGGCCCTCGTTCCTGGCTGCCACGAGCGTGCGTTCCCAGTCGAGCTCCCAGGCGGGCCTGGCGCCCGATTCGGGCCTGGCTGCCGCCGGGGTGGTGGTGACCTGTCCGGCGGGTGTCGGACCGCGGGCGCAGGCCACCATGGCAAGCAGGAGCAAGAAACTCGTTGCTATCTTCAACATGGTACTCACTTCGTTTCCTCCATTAATACAGACGCACTAAGGAACTGTGCACCAATGAGTTGAACGGTAAACCACGGGATTGCACAAGATTTTCACAAGATTCTTTTCGCCGACCGCATGGCCTATGTTGCCTGGATCTGAAAATGGCCATTCTTCGTCTTTCTCTGGTGTCCGTCTCGTGTAATCTTGTGGTTGCATTTATCCTGACGGGCTGATCACTTCAGTACGCATGGGACTGCCTCTCGAATATCATTTATCTGTTCCAGCCGGGACCAGACACGCGCGGCTTCCTGAACTTTGTGCTCGGGCAGGGCCAATCGCGCGTTGGTTTCGAACTTGGCCCGCACCTTTTCCGGGTCCCAGGGGTTCTTCTGGCTGCCGAGTATCCGGTCTGGCGCAACAGCTTTGGTCAGGACCTTCCCGTCCCGGAGGCGGACCACGACAGGCTTTCCGGTCATCCCGGTTGATCTGCCCCCCGGCCACCGGCGCTCCATTTCATCGTAGCTGATCTCCCATTTGGACAAGACCCGAACGTGGACCTTATCCATGGTTTCCGCGATGCGGGGGTCTTTGACCTGCTCGTCGGAAAAAGTGTCGATGTCCACCTTCCCCAGGACCAGCGCGGCGGCGGCGTTGTAGACCATGCTGAACTTGCCCTGGAGGCCGGTCCGGGGCCTTTCGTTTACCGGGTCTATGTAGTGGGAATAGTAGGGCTGGGACACTTCCACCGACTCTACGTCCCGGTAGTCAAAATGGTGCTCCTGCATCATTTCCAGCAGCGAATCTATGGTGTAATGGTTGGAGTGCCCGCAGGGATACTTCTTGAGAAGCACGATGTCCTGGATGCGGTAGGGGTTCCCCAGGTGTTCCGCCAGTGTCTGGGGGTTCTGGGCCGGTCCCATGAAAGCCGGACTCATGAAAGCGTTGATGAAGCCCAGGGGGTGCTCCAGGATGCGCTCGCCCGAGGTCCAGGCCCGGGCTGCCAGCTCGGCGGCCATGACCCCGTCGCGCGCCGCCAGTCCCGCATGGAGGGGGGTGGCCATGGTGCCGAGGTTATGTTCCAGTCCCGAGGCCATGGAGCCGGCGATTCCCAGGGCCATCCTGGTCTGCTCCCGGTCGAGCCTGAGGAGCCTGGCGCAGGCTGCCGTGGCCCCCATTCGTCCAAACACCGGCTGCTTTTGAAACGGGTATTCCCCGGTCTTGCCCCGGGGGGTCAGGGTTTCGCCCACCTCGTGGCCGATGATATAGGCCTCCAGGAGGTCCCGCCCGGAGGCGCCTCGTGCCTCTGCCAGGGCCAGCAGCGCCGGAAGAAGTACCGAAGCAGAATGGGAAAAACCGCTGGTGTCATCGTAGTCCAGGGCGCGCGCCAGCGCGCCGTTGACCAGGGCCGCGCTGGCCGCTGACAGTCGCCGTCCGTCCGGTATGACCGTGGCTTCGGCGTCGCCGCCGAGTTTGTGCCCGTACTGGATAATGATCTTCCCCAGGGGCTGGAGCGACCCTGCCAGTATTACTCCCATGCAATCAAAACAGGTCTCGCCGGCCACTCGCTTTGCCGCCGGGGGCATTTCGTCATACGTGATATTCACGATCCAGTTGGCGAAGTCTTCAGTTGGTCCTTTAGCGCTCATTCCTTAGCCTCGCTGTGCTGTGTTTTCCGAGCCGCCGACAGCTCTCCGATAAGGTCCACCGCCATGTCCACCCTGCCGAAGTACTTCGCGAAGTGCTCAAGCGCGGCGTGGTGGAACCTTTCTTCGGTAGTGGCGCAGCCATCCTCGACCATTACGCACCGGTAACCCAGGTCGTACGCGTCCCGGGCGGTGTTTTCCACACAGAGGTTTGTGGAGACTCCGGTGAAGAGGAGGTACCGGATGCCCATTATCCTGGCGAGAATCATGTCGATGTTGGTCGAATTGAATGGAGACGTAGTTGTCTTGTTGATGACGCATTCATTCCCGAGCGGCCTGATCTCATCGAGGATTTCATGCTCCCTGGCACCCTTTTTGTTATTCCTCGCCTCGTAGCCCGCGCGCCGGTGCGGCAGGCAGTCCCAGTAGTCGGGCATTTCCGACCCGTTGGTGAGGTAGACAACGCGCAGCCTGTGCTCTCTGAAGAACCTGAGCAACTTCTGAATGGCCGGGACCACGACCCTTTCGAGCCTGTCGAACCGGTAGGCCAGGGCACCGGCTTCCGCGGGCGACAGCCCCGCGGCAGCCTTCCCCATACCGTCGGCACGGGAAGCTGATGCATATTGCATGTCCACGACGACCAGCGCCGTGGCTCCCGGTTCCAGCATAAAAGACGGTCTAACCAAGAAACCTCAAACCTCCAGAGAACCTGGTCTGCTGACAACTCCTGCTACTTGCTCAAATAGGCCCTGAATACCCTGGCCACTTCACCCCTCATCTCCTCCTGGGCGTCCAGAAAAGACTTGTCAGAGGTGGAGATGTAGTTCACGCCCGGCTGGCGTACGAGGCCGGGATCCAGGAAATCGGTCGGGACGTCAACCCTCAGGCTGTGGTGGCCTGTTGTCCTGGAAGCAGCGGTCTGCCCCTCCTTGCTGAGAAAATAGTTGATGAATACCCTTGCCGCGTTCGGGTGCGGGCCGTTCTTGGGCCAAACAATGTTCCCGTCCCCAACGGAGGTGTATGTCGGAAGTTGAGCGTTCTTGAGCGGGGCGCCCGCCTTGACAAAAGACCACACCACTTCATTGCGCGGGCCGATGAGGATGGGATATTTCCCTTTTGCCAGCCATTCCACGAGCAGACGGTCGTCTCTTTGCAGGTCCGGCTCCTGTCTGAGCAGCGCCCGGACGAAATCCCAGTCCTTTAGTTTGTAGGCGAGATTCACCATGAGGAGTTGACCCCCGCCGCTGGATGTGGGGTCGTTCAAAAGCAGTTTACCTTTCCATCTGGGATTCAGCACATCATCCCAGGACTGCAGCTCTCCGGGTTTAACCTGATCGGTGTTGATGACCAGCGGAACGTTCACGTTCTCCCGCCAGGAGATCGTGGTTTTCTCGTCCGGATCAAGCCAGTTCAGTTGACCGCGGTACCAGGCTTTAGGGTCGGTGACCTCCGGCAACGTCAGTTCCTTCTCCAGGGGCTGGAGAATACCGGAAGTCTGAAAGGTTTTAAGAACGCTCGTTGAAATGGCCATGGCATCCGCGATGCGAATCCCGCGTTGATATTCGGCCAGGATGCGCGCCGTATTCTCCCCCGTTGAAGCAGTTACGAACTGCATGGTTATCCCGTACTTCTGCTTCATGGCTTCAGAAACGGACTGTTGCCAGTCATTCCCGTATTGCGAGTAGAAAGTCAGCGAGCCTTCCTTCCTGGCGTCGCTCAGGATGCGTTCCCAGTCCTGCTCCGGGACGGGCTTGCCGGATGTCCCCGGCTTGATGGCTGTCGACCCGGAAACTGGCTGCTCCGTCACCGCCGGTCCGCTGCCGCAGGCCGCGGCTGATGAAATCAGGAGAAAGAGGGCAGCTATGATTGTCAGACTTCTCTTCATTTTTCCTCCGAAAAGGCATTTTTTCTTATGCGGTCCCGGTGGCCGTTCGTTCAGCCAAACTCATCTGGTGTTGCTCAGAAAATGCGTGCCGACCGTCATTGCGAGGAGTCCCGACCTGTCGGGGCGACGAAGCAATCCCTCAGTTGGCTAGGCATACAGGAGATTGCTTCGCTTCGCTCGTAATGACAGTCCAAGTTCATCCCTGATGGTGCGCCACCGGAGCACGAGTGATTAATTCCGGGATGAGCTCCATCGCCTCCCTGATATCGGTTGAATCGCCAATCCTGGCCGCCGCGCCATCCAGGGCATTGACCGCGTCACGCCCGGTTTCGAGCCCCAGGAAAGGAGCCACGGCGCCTTCGGCCTTGTTCAGAATATCCTGCCTGTCTACCTCAGAAACGGGCTTTTCTGTATCAACGACTTCCTCGGTCAGTGTTGTTCCATTCTCGAGCCTGACGGTTACCCGCCCTATGCCGGGATAGTCCTCGCGCCTCACACATCGGGAGCGGCCCACCAGGTACTGTACTTCGGCGTCACCTACGGCCTGGTCCAGGGACGCCGACGCGGCCGGGGGGCTGCGGCGGAGGGTCGAGGCCACCGCATAAGGTATGCTGTACTGCCCCGCCAGACCGTTGGGGACATCGAGCCGGGCCCGTTGCCCGTCGAGTCTCCTGCCTTCGATGATTATGGCGCTTATGGGTCCAGTGTCGCCAGCTATGCCGGGACTGTTGCGTAGCCTGATGGCTGTCTCCACGTACGGATGGTTCCACCCGGCGCAGGGATACCGCTTGATGCGGAACTCACCGGTGTGAAACTTCTCCCCGAGTCCCGCCGGTATCTTGTCCAGGTCGACATGGCGACTGAATGACCTGCACAACCCTCCTTCTCCTTCGAGGATAGTCCGCGCGCCGGTGACCCCGGCTTCGGCCAGCAGGCAGCATAGCACGCCAGACTCGGCGGCCCTACCTGCCAGAAGTCTCACGTCGGAGGTGCCGTCATAGAATTCCTGGACCCCCGCGGGAAAGTTGCCGGCCAGCCCAAGGGCGGAGACCATGGGATCCCGTCCCAATCCCAAAACCTTGCCGGCAGCCGCTGCGGCGCCAAAAGCTCCCATCGTGCCGGTGGGATGATGTCCCAGGGCGCTGATGGAACCCATGGCTGCAGATAGCCGGTAAAGGACCTCATATCCCGAGACCATGGCCGTAATGAAAGTGCGCCCATCGACGCCCCGCCGCTGCCCGGCGGCAAGGGCCGCCGGAATGACCACGGCGCCCGGATGCATGCCGATGCCCCCCTGGTCGTCCAGCTCGAGGGCGTGGGCAAAGGTCCCGTTGACGAAGGCGGCGGAGGTGGCTGGAAGCTTCTCTCTGCTGAAATAGATGGAGCTTTCGGGCGCACCTCCGAACTGACGGACTGCCGCCCATGTGGCCTGACCCCAGGGCGTGAACGACCCGGCCAGGGCCACGCAAAGGTGGTCCAGGAGCAACTTCCCGGCGCTGGCCACAGTGTCAGAGGGAAGCCCGCCAAACTCCAGGCCGAGGAGGAAGTCTGCCAGCGTCTCACTTACCGTCATCTTAGGACACCAGGCACGGGATAGCCTGTTTGATATCCGCTATCCGGTCTACTCTCGACCATACCCGCACCGCTTCCTGGACTTTGTGTTCGGGCAACGCCCGCCGGGCGTTGCTCTCGAACTTGGCTCGAATGTTTTCGAAGCCCCAAGGGTTCTTCCTGCTCCCCAGTATGCGGTCGGGGGGAATGGCCTTGCTCAAGATGGTCCCATCCTTGAGGCGGACAATCACGGGCAGTCCCGTCATGCCCTGTGACCCTCCGCCTGGCCACCGGCGCTCCACCCTGGCCCGGCTTATCTCCCATTTGGACAACACCCGCATGCGGACCCTGTCCATGATTTCCTGGATACGCGGATCGTTGAGCCGTTCGGGGGAGAAGGTCTCGATATCTATCTTTCCCAGCACGAGGGTGGCCGCGGCGTTGAAGACCATGTCCATTTTAGCCTGAAGGCCCGTTCTCGGCCTCTGGTTTATGGGGTCGATGTACACTGAGTAGTATGCCTGCGATATTTCCACTTGCTCCACGTCGCGGTAGTCAAAATGGTGCTCCCGCATCAGCTCCAGGAGGGCATCGATGGTAAAGTGGTTCGATCCCCCGCAGGGATATTTCTTGATCATCACCATATCCTGGATGCGGAAGGGATGGCCGAGGCGCTGCACCAGCGCCGGGGCATCTTCCCCGGAGCCGAAGAAAGCCGCGATGAAGCCGCTGGGATGTTCCAGGACTTTTTCGCCGGCGGTCCAGCCCCGGCTTGCCAGCTCCACGGCCATGATTCCATCGCGCGCGGCTAACCCGGCATGGAGCGCTTCGGTCATGGTCCCCAGGCTGTGATGAACTCCCGAAGCCATAGAACCGGCGATTCCCAGCGCCATCTTCACCTGCTCGACGTTCAACTTCATTAGTCTGGCGCAGGCGGCCGCGGCGCCTATTCGTCCGGCCACGGGCTGCCGGTGGAAAGGGTAATCGTCCATCTTGTCTCGCGGCATCACCGTTTCCCCCACCTCGTGACCGATGACATAGGCTTCGACCATTTCCCGGCCTGAAGCGCCTGCTTTCTCTCCCAGCGCCAGCAGGGTGGGGAGAAGAATCGAAGCCGAATGGGAGAAGCCGCTGCGGTCATCGAAGCTCAGGGCGTGGGCCGCAGCCCCGTTCACCAGAGCCGCGGTTGGCGCCGGCAGGCGCTTTCCCGTGGGGATAATCGTGGCCTCGGCTTTACCTCCCGACCCGGCGGCGTAGTCCGCAAGGATGGCCGCCAGAGGCTCCACCGACCCGGCAATCATCGCCCCAAGGCAATCGAATGCCGTTTCCCGGGCCACCTTCTTCGCATCGGCCGGTATGTCTTCCCCGGCCAGGTTAACTATCCAGTTCGCAACGTGTTCGGTGGGTCCCATATTGTCGACTTCTCTTCCGTGATCCTGAACCGGCTTCCAGTCCGGGCGGGCCGTCAATCAGACGCGCCCCGCCTCCACACGACGACCTCATCCCCCTCTACTCTCAGCGTGGTGCCCAGTTCACGGCAAAAGGGCTCGACATACCGCACAACTCCCTGGAATTTCTCATCTTCCCGGGGGAGTATCCTGGGCTCGGCCCGCTGGTTGATCCAGAGCGGCAGGACAGACACTTTCTGGATGCCCTTCTTGCCAATTGTGCAATTGACCAGCATTGAATGGCGGGAGTCGGGAGGTCCTCCATACCGCTCCCATCCCGGTTCAGATTGCCACTGCTGGTACTTTCGGGAAGTGCGGGCGCCGCGCACCCCCGGTGGCGGTTTCAGGTGCCACGGCGTCTCCTCGGCAAAGTTCCCCAGACCATAAAAGATGGCCCGATCTTTGTATATTTCGATCCCCTTCAGCATATGGTCGTGGTGACCGACGATAATATCCGCGCCGGCGTCTATCGCCCGGTGCCCGATCTTCGGCTGATACATGGCAATCGCTCCTGGCATATGGTGCATCCCCCAGTGCATGGACACGACGACGGCATCCACCTGGTTGCGCAACTTGCCGATGTCTTCCTCCATGGCCTCGACATCCTCTTCCACAGGAATGGTTATTATCTTTGGCGGCATTCCCGGGGCATAATCATTGGACTCGTAGTAGGTCGAAACCCGAATGGGGACACATCCGGGCTTATCTTCCCGGGCCTCGACCTCCGCGGGCAATATGGAGATGTAGGCGAGAAAACCGACCTTGATTCCCTTTCGCTCCACAACAGCCGGCTTTCTCGCTTCGGAGAGGTTCTTCCCGACTCCTATCACCTGGATGTTGTTGGCCCGGAGAACGTCGATGGTCTGCAGCAGCGACTCCGGGCCGTAGTCGAAACTGTGATTGGCGGCATGCGAGATCACGGTGAACCCCGCGTGAACGAGCGACTTGACGTTGTCCGGGTGACACCGCCCGTACCAAGTATTGTGATAGCGCCACTGCAGGCAACCCGTGTTCGAGAGGTTGGCTTCTAGCTGGCAGAAAGAGATATCCGCTTGCTTGAGCCTGTCGTGCACCATGGCGAAAAGGGATTCCGGCGGTTCGCCGTAATCAATGCGCCGCGCCGTGACATCACCGACGGCGAAAAGCGTGATGGTGTTGCCTGCCGATGAACCATTGTCCATCAGGCCCCTCCTTTCCCGGTCGTGGCCGGAGAACGCGCAATAAGTGATATCATGCTCAGAAAATATCCCGGTGGCACGCTGATGCTGCATCGGGGTGGGCGTTGGAATTCGGCCAATTTCTGACCGCCGGCGGGCGAACACATGGGTTCGCCCCTACCGTAGTGGCACAATGCCCATCGATTTTGGCGAAACGCGCTACTTTGTCCCTGGCAGGGTTGAGACGACGATTTCATCTCCCTCCTGGCTGAGAGCCGTCCCGCGTTCCTGGCACCAGGGTTCGATATAGCGCACGACTTCAAGGAACTTCTCATCACTTCGGGACAGTATTCGCGGCTCGGCCCGCTGATTTATCCAGGAAGGCAGGAATGATACTTTCTGCACGCCTTTCCTGCCGACAATGCATTTGACGAGCATTGAGTATCTCTGGTCCGGGTGGCCGCTGTACCGTTCCCATCCCGGCTCTGGCTGCCACTTCCGGTACTTGGCCTGGGTGCGGGCACCGCGGACTCCGGGAGGCGGTTTCTGATGCCATGGGGTCTCCATCCCGAAGTTGCCCAGGCTGTAGAAGATGGGGCGTCCTTTGTACATCTCTATGCCGTTGATGATGTGAGGATGGTGCCCGATGACGATATCCGCGCCGGCGTTGATCGCCCGTCGTCCGACTTTGGGTTGATATGTGGCGATGGCCCCCGGCAGGTGGTGCATCCCCCAGTGCATGGAAACCACGACCACATCCACCTGGCGTCGCAATTTGCGGATGTCTTCTTCCATGGCCTCGACATCCTCTTCCACAGGGACCGTTATTATCTTCGGCGGCATGCCCGGGGCGAAGTCGTTAGACTCATAGTAGGTCGAAACCCGGATAGGGTTGCACCCGGGTTTCTCTTCTCGCGCCTCGGTCTCGGCAGGCAATATGGAGATGTAAGCGAGAAAGCCGACTCTGATGCCTCGTCGTTCCACGATCGCGGGCTTTCTTGCCTCGATAAGATCCCTTCCCGCCCCGACCACCTGCATATTGTTGCCCCGGAGGACGTCGATCGTCTCCAGCAATGCCTCTGGACCGTAGTCGAAGGCGTGATTGGCGGCGTGCGAGACCACGTTGAACCCGGCAAAGACCAGGGATTTGACGTTCTCAGGGCTGACCCTGCCGTACCAGGTGTTGTGGTACCGCCACTGGAGACAGCCCCGGGTTGACAGATTGTACTCCAGTTGGCAGAAGGAAATGTCTGCTTCCCTGATCCTGCCGGGTACCAGTGCGAACAGAGACTCCGGTTCTTCGCCGTACTCTATGCGCCTTGGCCCGACGTCGCCAACCAGGTAAACGACAATGGTCTCTTGCGGATGTCGGTCGTTAGCCAACTATTCCCTCCGTTCTGAAGCGTATTATCAGGTTGTTTCCAGAAATGGAACCACAAGATTTCACAAGACTGACACCAGAGATAAATGGAAAGTAGCTATCTGAGACCCCCCGCGGGCTAAAGACCTGTCTGCCTTCCGTACTTTCGGAGACCGGAGCGGCCACGCCCCGCTGGTTGTTGTCCTATCCTGAGCCGTACTCATAGTATTTGATCGGGAAGACCCTCCTGGCTGCCTGCTGGTAAAAATAGGCCCTGATTCCGAAGTGAATCCGGAGCAACCGCGATTCTGTCTTTCCCCTATTGAAGTGCTGGTGGACCGTTTGCGGACCCTGGATTTGAAACACAGTTCCTTTCTTCCACGGGACCTTTTCGCCGTCGACCACCGAGTATCCTTCTCCTTCCACAACGTATAGCAGGGCCTCCATGTGGGCATGTTTTCCACTGTGTTTGCCCGTGTCGTCGCACAGGATTCCGGTGATTTCCACTTCCCGGGCTTTGAAACCATTTTGAGGCGGCTGCATGTAGAATATGTTGCGAGAATGGTGGCCCGGCGCTCCCGCGGTCCGCACCTCTTTCGGTGTGCTGAGGGTGAACTCATCCTGAAGTTTGGAACGGAAGGTCCCGGATTCCTTCGACTCCACCACCGGCGCATCCTTCAACCGCATGACTATTCTTCCGTATTCCGGATGAATGTCAGAGGCGGCTGCCGCGATTCCTTCCAGGTCTGCCGGGCACGTCTCCCCGGCGTCCTCGTATTGCGTGATCTTTGCCAGGCCGCAGAATCTCTCCAGGGGCAGAGCCATCGCCGAGAAGTATCTGACCGGACCCGGGCCTGGGTTGAAGTGCTGATGCGTTGAGCCGTAGGGCATGAAGAGACAGCTACCGGTCTCCCAGTCGTACTTGAGCCCGTCAACCACGCTGAAACCATGCCCTTCAACGACAAAGATCGCTTCCTCCCCATGCAAATGTTTGCCGGTGTGCCATCCCTGCGGGATCTCGCTCATCATGGCGACGCCGGAAGTGACAAATCCGTTCTCCCTGGCGCAGAGCAGCGCGGCGCGCCAGTCCTGCCTTGTCCGGACCCATTCCAGTTCCTCCTGGTGAATGCAGGTCCTGGCTTTGCGTTTTTCAGCGAGCTCGTCGTCCCAGTATCCCAACCAGCTCTCGTAGAAGTCGGTCACAGGCGTCCTTTCTGCTGTTCAAAACGGAGGTTGGTCCAACCGTAGGGGCAGACCCGCGTGTCTGCCCGCCGGCGGGCGAATACATGGGTTCGTCCCTACGGTACCCGGCGCGGCACCGTCATCTTTATCGCTCACGGTGCGCCATACGCGCCCGGATGATCATTTCAGGTCTTCTAGCTTTTTCACCAGCAAGGGCATCAACCCCCCGGCGTCCAGGATCTCGAGGAGATAGGGAGGATAAGGGCTGGACCGGAGGCTCTGACCCGTTGTAAGGTTCCTGATCACCCCCCTGGCGATGTCTGCTTCCAGTTCGTCCCCTTCACTGAAAATCCGGCTGACCCCGGCGCAGACCAGAGTCGGAAAACCAATTGATATCGCGGTCCTGAAATACATCCTGGCCATCGAATCGGCGACAATGCAGCCGATTCTTAGCTCCTTCATGACGTCGCTGGCGACAGTCCTGGTCGAGCCGAAGCCAAAGTTCTCTCCCGCCACTATGCAGTCGCCCGGTTGAACCCTGTTCTTCCAATCGGGCCTTGTGGCAGCAAAGACCATCTCCCTTGTGGTGTGGGGTATGCCGTGAAACATCTCTTTGGGAGTTATGTCTGTGGTGCTGACATTGTCTCCGAACTTCCAGACTTTTCCCCTGATGATCTCTAGCTTCGACATGGTTGTCGTTTCCGTCAGAGCAGCTTTCTCGGGTCGGTTATCTTTCCCATGACGGCCGAGGCCGCGGCCGTCGCTGGCGAGGCCAGGTACACCTCGGCATTCGGGCTGCCGTATCTGCCTCTGAAGTTGCGCGCGGTAGCCCCGACGGCCACCTCACCGTCGGCGATGCAGGCTCCCTGCCCGCCACAGGGAAAACAACTGGGCGCCATGATCATCACCCCGGCGTCTGCGAGCGTCTGGATGACGCCGGTCCGCAGGGCTTTCCGGTAGATCCTCCATGTGCCCGGCGAAAAAATCATTCTTGCCGCGACTTTCCTGCCTTTGACAATCCTGGCGGCCATGACCAGGTCTTCGTATCTTGAGCTGGTGCAAGAACCGAGATTACACTGGTCCACCTTGATTCCCTCCACGTCAGACACGGGCCGGACAACATCAAAGCCATGGGGAAGGGCGACCTGGGGATCGAGAGCAGACAGGTCCTCTTCGTAGACCTCGGAATAAGCAGCGTCTGGATCGGCGGCGGTAGGCCAGAATGCCTCTGCGCCGGCAGGCGTTGACCGCACATAGTCCAGACACTTGCCATCCGGCTCAAACGGAGCGCACTTTGCCCCCAGGTCAATGGAATGGCAGGCCAGGGTGAGTCTGCCATCCATATCCATGGCTTCTATGACGGGGCCCTTCCACTCCAGCGACCTGTACTGGGCCATCGATGGTCTGTACTTGCCGACTGCATAGAGGAAGATGTCCTTGGCCCCGACCCCGTCTTGGAGCTTTCCGTTGCAAACCAACTTCACCGTCTCGGGGACGCGGAACCAGAGTTCGCCCGTGGCGTAAATCCAGGCCGTTTCAGCCGCGCTCACAGGAATCGCCAGGGCATTGACAGCGCCGCTCGTAGTCGAGTTAGAGTCCTTGCCGCACACCAGCATTCCCGGTCTGGCCAACCCCTCCTCCGGCACGGCGACGTGGGCCAAACCTGTGTTGATATCAAAGACCTTCTTTATGCCGTATTTCCGGGCTACCTCACGCCAGGTCTTGTAAGTCGCGGCTTCCCCCCGGTTGGCGTGGCAGCCGGCGCGGTCTCCCAGAAATATGGCGAGCCTGTCAGGGTCGGCCAGTCTCGGCAATCTATCCCGTAACCCGGCTTCGAGTAGTTTTTCATCAAGTTCGACCAGTCCCCTCTCCAGGTTGTAGTGGAGGTCCACCCTGGCGGTGACGATATCGCCTGGCCTGACGTCTGCCCGGCCTGAAGCCCGGGCCAAAATCTTTTCCGCGATTGTCTTGCCCATAAATCCACTAATCCCGCTTCGAAATCAGTTGCCCGCCATGTTGGAAGGGACCCGCCCCCGAGCCGGTCATCGTTTTCGGCTGTTCGGGCCGCAGACCACTACCTCATCCCCCTCGATGGTGAGTGCTGTGCCCAACTCCTTGCACCAGGGATCAACGTAATGCAGCACTTCCTCAAATCTGGAATCGCTTCGTGACACGACTTCAGGTTCGGCCCGCTGGTTGATCCAGACGGGCAGGAACGACACTTTCTGGACTCCCCGCTTGTTCACCGTACACTTGACCATCATGGAATACCGCTGGTCCGGGCTCCCGCTGTACCGCTGCCACCCGGGCTCGTCCTTCCATTTGCGGTATTTGGCCTGGGTGCGTTCGCTGCGCATTCCTTTCGGGGGCTTCTCGTGCCAGGGGGTCTCCTGGGCAAAGTTTCCCAGGCCGTAAAAGATGGCGCGCCCTTTGTACACCTCGATCCCCTTAATTATGTGGTCATGATGCCCGACCACCAGGTCCGCGCCGGCATCGATGGCCAGACGGCCGACCTTCGGCTGGTACATGGCTATCGCCCCGGGCATGTGGTGCATCCCCCAGTGGACTGAAACAATTGCCACGTCCGCCCTTTTGCGCAGCTTTCGGATATCATCCTCCATGGCGAGGACATCCTCTTCCAGGGGGATGGTTATGGTCCTGGGCGGCATACCAGGGGCGTAGTCATTCGACTCATAGTACGTCGAAATGCGCATAGGAGCGCACCCCGGTTTTTCTTCCCGGGCCTCGCTCTCGGCAGGCAATACGGAGCAATACGCGAGGAATCCGACCTTGATTCCCTTCCGCTCCAGTATGGCGGGATTTCGCGCCTCGGCAATGTCTTTTCCCACCCCGACCGCCTGCATGTTGTTGCTACGCAGCACGTCGATCGTTTCCAGCAAAGACTCCGGACCGTAGTTGAAGCATCGATTGCTGGCGTGAGATACAACGTTGAAACCGCCGAAAACCAGGGATTTGACGTTTTCCGGACGGACCCGGCCGTACCACGTGTTATCGCGCCGGTACTGTAGACAGCCGCCGGTGGAAAAATTTCTTTCTAGCTGGCAGAAGGCTATGTCCGCCTCTTTGACCTTCTGGTGCACCATGGCAAACAGCGATTCCGGCTCTTCGCCATACTCGATGCGCCTGGGTCCGACATCGCCAACCAGGTGAATTGTCACTGGGTTGCTTGAGCTTGTTTGGGCCGTCACGGTACTCTCCTGAACTTTTGAATCGCAGCAATCGCGTGCCCGGATCTTCTATTTGAAGTAGTCACTTTTTGAGGGGGCCGAATATCTTCTCCGCCTCCTTTTGCACCGAGGGACGTTCCAGCAATACCTCTTCAGCATCCATGCTGAGGTAGGCAGCTCCGGATCGGCGCACCATTTCTGGAGGCAAGTAGTCGGTGGGCACGTCCACTCTTGCGCTTTGCATCAGGTATGCCTTGCTGTAGATACTCTGTCCCTCTTTAGTCAAGAGCCAGTTGATGAATACCTTTGCAGCGTTGGGATGGGGCGCCCGGTTTACCAGCCCCATCGGATTACCGGCGCCTGCGTACATCACGTCGGTCGCCTGAACATATTTGATCGGTGCGCCTGCGTCCATGAACTCACCGACGGAAGCCGCGTAGACTCCGACGTGTACCGCGTATTTCCCCCGGGCTACCCATTCCACCTGCTGCCGGTAATCCCTTGACAACTGAGGCTCTTGCTTAACAAAATCCCGCATGAAGTCATAGCCCAGGGACCTGGAAACCATTTGAAACCACCGTTGACCCGAACCGCTGCCGGTAGGGTCAGTCATGACTATTTTCCCTTTCCATTTCGGACTGAGCAGGTCTTTGTTCGTTCCTATTTCGTTAGGCCTGACCAGATCAGTATTGACCAGGATATCTGCATATGGAAAATATGACATCGCAACTATATGGGTCCCTTCGCTATCAACGTAAATCTGCTTGCCTCCATACCAGGTATTGGGGTCCAGAACTTCCGGCAACACTAGCCGTGGCTTTATTGGGTCGAGGACGCCGCCTGGCTTGAGCTCGTTAATAAAGCTGTTTGGCGCTGTCAGGTATATATCTACCAGATATAAGCCGGCGCGCCTCTCACTGAATAACTTCTGCAAGCGCTGGGCGCCCGTGCCCACCACGAATTCGATGTTGAGCCCATACGCCCGCATTAAACCTTCACGCAAGGCTTCGTTCTGGTGCGGGCCAGCCGATGACGAGACGAGAATGTTTCCTTCTCGTCTGGCCGCGGCAAGGGTTTTCTCCCATTCCTGCTGCCAGGCCGGCTTGACTGGTTCGCCGATGGACTTCGGCTCGGCGGCAGGCACTTCTACCGCAGGGGTTCGTTGCAGAGTACATCCCAGGAACAGCAAGAGTGCGAGTACCGCAACGATGTTTACAGGTCTTTTCAAAGTCATTCTCCTCGCTCTCCTTTCAGACGCTGCTCTGACGCATGACCACTTCTTCACCATCTACGGTCAGGGTGGTCCCAAGCTCCTTGCACCAGGGTTCGATGTAACTGAGCAGTTCGCCAAATCTCGTGTCGCTTCGGGATAATAATTCCGGCTCGGCGCGCCGGTTGATCGTTACTGGCAAGAATGACACCTTGTTGATACCTTTTTTGCCGGCGATGCACTTGACTATCATCGAGTGCCGGGTGTCAGGATGGCCGCTGTATCTTTCCCAGCCAGGCTCGGTTTGCCATTTGCGGTACTTAGGAGAACTGCGCCCCGCGCGCACCCCTGGGGGCGGCTTAACGTGCCAGGGAGTCTCCTCGGCGAAATTACCTACCTCATAGAAAATAGCCCGCCCTTTGTATATCTCGATCCCCTTGATTAGATGATCGTGATGCCCAACAACGAGGTCTGCCCCGGCGTCAATAGCCAGGTGCCCGACCTTGCGCTGGTACATCGCCAGAGCTCCGGGGATATGGTGCATTCCCCAGTGCATCGATACAATCACCACGTCCGCCTTTTTCCGCAGCTTCCGGATATCCTCTTCCATAGCCAGAACATCCTCTTCCCAAGGAATGGTTACAATCTTCGGGGGCATTCCCGGAGCGAAGTCATTCGACTCGAAATAGGTTGAAATGCGCATGGGAACGCAGCCCGGTTTTTCTTCTCGCGCCTCGGCCTCGGCGGGCAGGATCGAACAGTAGGCCAGAAACCCGACCTTGATTCCCTTCCGCTCCGCAATGGCTGGTTTTCTGGCCTCGGCAATGTCCTTTCCCACTCCAACCACCTGAATGTTGTTGCGGCGCAGGACGTCGATCGTGTCCAGCAACGACTCTGGACCATAGTCAAAGCAGTGGTTGCTGGCGTGGGACACAACGTTGAAACCGCCGAAAACCAGGGACCTGACATTGTCAGGGTGGACTCGACCCTGCCACGAAGGGTGATATCGATATTGCAGACAACCCCTGGTGGAAAAATTTCTTTCTAGCTGGCAGAAGGCTATGTCCGCATCTTTGACCTTCTGGTGCGCCATGGCAAACAGCGATTCCGGCTCTTCGCCATACTCGATGCGCCTGGGGCCGACATCGCCAACCAGGTGGACTATGATTGAACTGCTTGAGCCTGTCTTACCGGGCATTGGTGTCACTCCTTGCGAACCGGGGCTTGCTTTTCAAGAATCACGCCGCGGGGGTCGCGAATCGCCTTTCAGGTGGCGCTCACTTGGCGAGAGGGCCGAAGATCTGACTGGCCAGCTTTCTATCATCGTCCTGCCCTTTGTAGAAGTTCTCGTCCAGGAAGACATCCTGCGGCGTGGGAATCAGGCTCGGGTCCAGCCCCTCCTGAGAAACATCGGTCCTCATGTAGACCGATGGCAGTGTCGAGAATATCGTTGAGACGCCCTCTTTGCTCAAGAACCAGTTTATGAACAGCTTTTGCGCGTTCGGATGCGGGGCTTTCTTGAAGGCGATAACATTGGTGGCCCCGAAGGCGATGTGGAAGGGCTCCTTCAGGCGAGGCTGGGTTATCGGGGCCCCACGGGCAGCAAAGTCCCTCACCACCGGCGAACTGACTGCAATGGCCACCGGGTATTTTCCCCTAGCCACCCATTCCACCATCAGCCGTTCATCGCGGCTAACGATAGGCTCGTGCCGGGCGAGATCTCGCATGAAGGCAATTCCTTTTTCCGGGCCCAGGATGTTGTGTGTCATGGCGCCAAACCAGGTGTTCCCGCCCCCGGCAATGCTGGGGTCATTCACCACGACCTGGCCCTTCCACCTGGGCGACAGCAGGTCATAGTAGGATGCGATCTCCCCCGGCTTCACCATCTCGGTGTTGATGGCCACGCCTTTCTTCATGTCCGCCGCCAAGAAAATCACCTGCCTGTCCTTGTCGAAATACGGTATTCTTCCGCCCAGCCATTTGGATGGGTCCTTGACTTCCGGCAGAACGAGGAATGGCTCCAGTGAGTCCAGGACTCCCAGAGGCTTTATGTCAGTGGTGATGGTCGACGGCCCGATGAGCCCGACGTCATTTATGTTCAGCCCGGCGCTGATCTCCCGTGACAATCTCGTGGCAACCTCGCTGCCCCGGCCCACCACGAACCCCACGTCAATGCCGTATTTTTCCTTGACCACCCTGGTAACGGCAGTCCTGGTATCAGGAAGAAAGCTGGTGGAGACCAGGAGCATGACTTCCCCTTCCTTTCTGGCAGCAGCCACCACGGCATCCCACTCCGTCGCTGCCGCCGCCCCACCTGAGGGTTTAGCCTGCGTCGCCGCCGGGGCCGCAGTAGGCGCCGTCCTCTCGGCGCAGCCAGCCAGCAAAAGCAATAATAGAGGTATGGCGCATAGAATGAATCGCAGTATACCCGTTTTCATGGAATCCCTCCATATTCAAGAAGTTAGACCTGCCTGGCGTCCTATTGTTGTTTCAGCGAAACCCCAATCTCGAAGGCGTGACATCCCGGAGACGTAACTTTCCTCTTCTTTAGGTGCGCCCCGTTTCGGCCGGCGCCCGGGGCCCGTGACAGGCCAATGAAATAGCCTGATACAATACCATCCACTAAGACCCCATGTACATGATGTAGCTCAAGCAACAGTTTCAGGGGGGCAAGTTCCCTTGTGTGGTCAAGCCGGCCCTGCCGCGAGGCGGATTCGTCTGAACCGCCGGACTTCCTATGAGACCAGCGCCACCGACTGGAGAGCGTCCTCATCGAGCACAATCACCTTTCCGCGAACTGTCTTCACCATGCCCTCTTGCCTCAAACGGGTAACAAACCGCGAGGCCGTCTCCGTGGTTGTTCCGGCCATCTCGGCGATTTCAGCGCGGCTGAGAGCTATGGAAGGGCCAAACTTTGAGGAAAGCGCCACCAGCACGCGCGCCAGACGGCGGTCTGTCCTCTCGGCCGCCAGGTCGATGAGCCGGACGGTGGCTGCCCGGTGTCGCTGGCTGGAGACGTTGAGCATTCTTGCCAGGATGTCAATGCCGACCCCGGGTTGCCGGTGAAGAAACGAGACGAAGTCATCATTCCTTATGGCCACGACCGTGGAATCAACCACGGCCTGTGCAGAAGAAGAGTGCACCTTCCCTGTGAACAGCAATATGTGGCTTAGCACTTCACCGGGGCCATAGATACCGGTGATGAAGTTTGTTCCCGAAGAGGAATGCTTGAGCATCTTGATCATGCCGGAGCCTATCAGGTAGCAGTACTCCGCCGGATCGCCTTCGAGGAACAGAAACTGACGGGCGGCAACGGACTGGTCCTGGGCACGATGACAGAGCTCAGCAAAATGCTCCCTCCCCAAACCTGAGAATATCGCAGACGTGCCCAAAATCTCTGTTCTCTTATCCTGCTTCGACAACCCACGTTGTCTCGGGTCACCCCGGCAAGACGGTTGTGCCGGTCGGGTTACGACCGGCGTCATTGGCGCCGATAAATAAAAGCCTGGAGCCGCATCGCGATCTCGCACCGATGGAGGGTGTCGTGCCAACCCAGCGGGACTACTTGGCTGATAACTGACTTTGTCCGCTTCTACCAGTCTAATCCCCTGACTGAAACGGCCCAGTGAACGCACCAGGACATCGACGCCGCCGTTGGCTTCAAGCTTATCCAGCCGCCCCAGGGTGCAGACCACGTCTTGTACCGTGCGGCGGCCCTCGCGGTGGTTCTTCACCAGTTGCAAATATCGGTATTTGCCGATCGGTTTCGCCCGAATGAACATCTAAACGTCTCCTCGCGCAGACACCGCAAGTCTACCAAATGCCAACTGCGGCGTCAATGGCGACTTCAATGGATCTTAGCACCACATCCTCTCAGGCTTTGACACGCCGATCCGAATGGAACGTCTGACGTCTTGCTAATGTTTGATGAACGAGTTTCGCCAACTGGTCACAGGTGACTTGCCTCATCGAACAAAGGTGGGTGGGGATGCAAAGAATTGCCAAACCTGGGCGAGTCGCGTCACTTGTTACCAGGTGCAATTCCAAAAATCGAGCTTGACGCTCTACCGCTGTAGCCGTATGATTGCTATTGGTAACGCAAAGGTCCGGGAAAGTCGCAGCTCACGGAGGGTCAAAATGGGCAGTCCCGCGGAAGACCTCATCAAGAAAGCCGCCAGAGACCTGGCGAACAGCCACCATGCCATCGCCCTGACCGGCGCCGGAATTTCGACGGAGTCCGGGATTCCCGATTTCCGGGGACCTTCGGGGGTGTGGACAAAGAATCCCGAAGCCGAACGCAGGGCCTACCGGAGCTATGAGAGATTCCTGGAAGACCCTGCCGGATGGTGGGAAGAACGCCTGACCAGCCCGGGGGTCTTAGGAGACCTGGGCAGCTTCCAACCAAATCGTGGCCATTACGCTCTGGTGGAACTGGAACAACTTGGCGCGCTGAAATGCGTTATCACACAGAATGTCGACGGACTCCACGAAAAGGCCGGGACCAGGAACCTTCTCGAATACCACGGCAGCACCCTGAAACTGAGGTGCACTTCCTGCGGGTCCAGATTCAGGCGGGAGGAATTCGACCTGGACCGGCTGATGCGGGACAAGCAGTTGCCCCCTCACTGCGGCCGGTGCGGCGGGATAGTAAAGACGGATGGGGTCGCCTTTGGAGAGCCGATTCCGTCAGACGTGGCCCGTCGAAGTCTGGAAGAGGCGCGGAAGTGTGACGTGATGCTCATTTGCGGGACGTCGGCGGTGGTCTATCCCTTTGCCAATCTGCCCAGAACGGCGAAGCAAAGAGGCGCAGCCGCGGTTGCAGCGACCATAATCGAGGTCAACGCCGAGCCGACCCCTCTCACGCAAGAGGGAATCTCGGACTACCTGATCCAGGGGAAGACGGGCCAGATTCTGCCCCGGATGGTTGAGGAAGTGAAGGGTCTGCGCGCCAAATCCTAAGCACGAAATCCTCAATCCTAAACAATCGGCCATCCCGACGAGTCGGGACAATGAACGATGAAAATGTCATTCTGAGCGAAGCGAGCGTAGCGAGCGTAGTCGAAGAATCTTTCGAGGTGGGGCGCCGGACGAAAGACCCTTCGACTGCGCTCAG
>JACQUA010000284.1 GCA_016210565.1 Chloroflexota bacterium | reverse complement strand
TAACCGATTGGTCGCAGGTTCGAATCCTGCCGAGCCCAGTCCACGATGGTACAATGGTTAAGAACGATGCCGGGAAGAAGAGCTATTGAGGTAGCGTTGTGGAAGAATACACGGTAATTATCTATCCGGCAGAAGAAAGGGGCTATTGGGCTAAAGTCCCCTCAATGCCGGGCTGCTATTCCCAGGGCGAGACCATAGACGAGACGCAGGCCAACGTGAGAGAAGCGATAGAGAGTCACATCATGGCCTTGCGGGAACAAGGGGAGGAGATACCCAGAGAGGAGCTAAGGCCGATAATCACCAGCAGCAAGGTAGAAGTAGCCGTATGGTCAGAAGAATGGAGGCGACCAATGGCTAAGAGAATCCCAACTCAATTAACCAATTGGTCGCAGGTTCGAATCCTGCCGAGGCCCGGCGCAGGTTTGGTGCCCGGGTCGGACGGCCAGAGAAAATGAGGGTTAGAGAAAGGTTCAATGGGCAGCGCCGAAGCTTTTGCGGTGGTTGTTAGGGTGATGAATGAGCTAAAGAAGCGCCGGGTGATCAAAGATTACGCTATATATGGGGCTTTCGCCGTGCTCAAGTATACAGAGCCGTTTCATACTGGCGACCTGGACGTATGTGTATTGGTGAAGTCTTCGCCAATAATAAACCTGTCTCCCATATATGGGGCTTTCACCCGATTGGGATATGCCTGGAAAGGCGAACACATCATTGTTGAGGGATTTCCCGTGGAGTTCATGGCGGCGGATAAACTGGAAGCAGAGGCCATGCTCACGGCCAACGTAGCGCGCGTTGGCGGCAAACGCGTCAAAGTCTTGTCCCCCGAATACTTGATAGCGCTGGCTGTGAGGGCCGGGCGGCCCAAGGACATTTCTAAGCTCTTTCTACTCTTGGAACAAGCAAAGGTCCGACAGGCTTTGCTGGATGATATTCTGGTTCGTTACCGACTAAGGTCCAGGTTTGAGAGGGTAACATCTTGGGTAAGAAAAGAATCAGGACCAGAGAACAGCTAATAAAGGCCCAGGCCGAGTTTCATCTCAAGCAGGCCAGGCTACCTTATCTAAAGAAAATGAAGATGGTGGACATGTTGATGGACAATCCCTGGAAAGGCAAACCCGCCGGCCGGCCGCACCATCATCTGATTGACAGCGAAAACCGCTGAGCGCCGAGGGCGCAAATGCCCGTCCTTTCGCCCCGGGCCCATCTCAATTCAAGGCAGAGGAAAGAAGCGGCTGAAGAGGCTCAACATCGCGGGTATGGAAACGATGGAAAAAAGGAAACTTCCCAGGATGAACTGGTTGGTTATTCCCACATTGCCGCCTTCACGTTCCGTCATTATCGGGATACCGGTGATGGGAGGTACTACGCTTTGCAGCATTATCAGAAAAGCGATGTTGTATTCCGGTCTGATAGCCAGCAGCAAAGCCAGGAACGCCAGTGGGAACAATATGTTCTTTACGAATACGAATTTGAGGACTTCTGTGAAATAGATGGGACCCCTCTTCTGGAAATCTATGTACAGACTGCCTCCCAGGATCAACATCAGCAGGGGCAGGGTCATCCCACCCAGGAGTTGAAATATCGTAATAATGAACGGCGGCAGGAAGACATCGGTCCCGAGTATCCTGATGGACAGCGCCAGGAGGGTTGCCAGGAGCACGGGATTCAGCACCCGGCGGAGGTTAATGGGGTTATGCTTTGCCCCGGCCCTTCTCCCGAAGAACAGGTGGAAGGCGCTGAAGTACAAGGTGGGGTGGAGGACTACAAAAACGAACAGGTGGGCCGCATGAGGGGTTTCTCTGCCGAAAACCCCGGTCAGAATGATAAGCGGGAAGAAGATAGCATTCTGAAAGAAGAGGCTGACGGCAAACTCGCTTCTGGTTTTGGCTGCTGATAGAAACATAGTAATGCCCGTCAAGCATAGCGAGACCGAAGAGAACAGAAGCCACCATAAGGGCAATTGCCACCAGAGGGGCACTTTCGAAGGGGAGAAGTAGAGAAGGATATTGGCGAACACGATGCTGGGCAAAGCTATGTCTATGGCCAGCACGCTCAGGACGCCCAACAGGGATTCCGGAATGATTCGTCGCTTTATGATCCAGAATCCCAGGACCCCGATGCCGAGAAGGGCTACTACGGATTGAAAGACGATGTCAAAAACGTTCACGGGCAAGACCTGCGCGCGTCGAACGGGTGCGTTCCCTGCCTGTTCTCATGGGAACAACTGTGGAAGCCTGTCCGAGCGCCAGCATAGCATATTAAATCGACGCTGGAAGAAAGTCAAAGGCAGAGCGAGTAGTGAGTAGCGAGTAGCCAGTAGCCCCGCACCGCCAATCCCGCGGCTATAGGGGCAGACACACGGGTCTGCCCGCTGCCCGGGCAGTACACTGGTTCGCCCCTATCGGGTGCTGACGCCTCGGGACTGCTACGGTGGCCGGATGGCTCAACTGAACCGATGACATGCAAAGTGGACGGGTGGCCAGCGGTTGCTGATCCAGCGGCGTTGCGTTGATAATTTCACCATCGTGTGGTTAAATTGCAACCATGATAAGGCGAATAGACAGGCAGACCGTCGCCTGGTTCAGAATCCACGCCTCCCAGGCGGGACGCCTGCGCCACCGTTGATCCCGGCATTGTTGCGAAAGGAGGAAAGCGATGAAGAGATTGGTCAAGAGCGGGGCATTACTGACATTGCTGTGGCTGGCCTTCAGCAGTTGCGCCCCGGGGGCGACACCCGCGCCTTTGGAGAAGGGACCGGGATTAACTGCTGCTGTCCCTGCCAGGCCGGACCCTGGAGATGACTGGGGACGAAAAGTAGCCGAAGCCAGAAAAGAAGGAAAGCTGGTCATCTATACCGAGCATGGCAGCGAGTTCAGGTCCGCGGTCACGCGGGCATTCGGGGACAAGTTCCAGGTGGATGTGGAATGGATCAGCGGCCGGGGCACCGAGATGGTGCCGAAACTGATCTCGGAACGCCGCGCCGGTCTTTATCTCGCGGATTTTGTGATAACCGGCATCACCACTCTCACCGAACTGGGCGCCGGAGGGGTGCTTGAACCCCTGTCGCCCTTGCTGGTCCTGCCCGAGGTCACCGACCCGAAAGCCTGGGTGGGCGGGAAACTCCACTTTATCGACAAAGAAGGCCTTATGCTCGCTTTCTTCTCGCGCACCGGGGGCACCATCCTGGTGAACACTGAAATGGTGGGGCCCGACGAATTGAGATCGTACCGGGGACTCCTTGACCCGAAATGGAAAAACAGGATACTTCTGTATGACCCCACCGGTTCCGGGACCGGCCTGGTCGTGACCACCGTAATGCGGGTGGTGATGGGCGACGGTTTTCTGAGGGAGCTGGCCAGGCAGGAGCCGATCTTGAGCAGGGACGTCAGGCAGCAGGTAGAATGGGTGGCGCGGGGAAAATATCCCATCTTGCTGGGGCCCCAGAGTGCGGCGATGGGGGAATTCAAAAGCGCCGGCGCCCCTATCAAGCACGTGGTCCCTGCCGAAGGCACTGTTTCGGGGGCCGGGAGCGGCATCATCGGACTGGTGAACAGGACGGCTCATCCGGCGGCGGCCGGGGTCTTTGTCAACTGGTTTCTGACCCGGGAAGGGCAAACAGTGGCGGTCAAAGCTGCCCAGGACCAGAGCCGGCGCCTGGATGTGACCGCCGAGTACATTGATTCCGACCGGCGTCTTCAGCCCGGCATCGAGTATATGGACGGTGATTCGGAGGCTATGATCAAGAAGCGGGAGGAAACCAGGATACTGGCCCGGGAGATTTTTGCCGCCCAGCTAAGGTGAAGCCCGGACCCGTAGGGGCGAACCCATGGGTTCGCCCGCCGGCGGGGGACAAGCCCTGTCGCTACGGCCCGTAGCGATACCCCTTGTCCCGATGCGTCGGGATCGGAAAGCGGGATTGGCAGCAATCCGGGATACGACAGGGGTCCCGACGCGTCGGGATCGCTACGGAGGTGAAGCCCGGATGGGCAGGGTGAAGAAGAACGTTGATCCCTCCCCCGGTTCGGATTCCACCCAGATGCGGCCGCCGTGGGCCTCGACGAGCCGCCGGCAGACTACCAGCCCGAGACCGGCCCCCCGGCTGGGCGCAGGTTGACCGCCCAGCCGCACAAAGGGCTGAAAGATTCGCTCCCGTTCGCCCGCGGGTATGCCGGGTCCGTGATCGCTGACGCCGATGACCAGGCTTCCATTCTGCCGCCTTCCGAACACCCTTATTTCGCTGCCGTCCGGCGTGTACTTTACGGCGTTCTCCATGAGGTTGTATAACACCTGTCCCAGCCTATCGGGATCGGCCTCCACCTGGGGTTCTTCGGGGACATCGATCACAAACCGGCGCAAACTGCACTGGCCACCCAGCTTCCTGGCTGTGTTGCGGGCCACCTCGGCAGCCTTCACCGCCTGTTTGTTCAGGTCCAGGCGTCTGGCCTGGTACCGGGACAGCTCCAGCAGGTTGTCCAGCATCCGCGCCAGCGCTTCGCTGCTTTCCATGGCGTTGCGCAGCATGTCCCGCCGCTCTTCCCGCGTGAGGTGTTCGTTCATGGCCGTGTAGATCGAGCCTATGGTCACCGTAACGGGGGTGCGCAACTCGTGGGAGACCATCCCGAGGAACTCGTCCTTCAGTTGCTCCACCCTTCTCCGTTCCGAGATGTCCCGCAGGACGGCGGCGCCCACCCAGCCGGATGGCGTCATCCGTCCGGCCAGAGACATCTCCACCGGCAAGGGACTCCCGTCCCTTTTCCGGAGCTCCATCTCCCTTCTTACCACGGATTGAGGTCCCCTCTCCTGGCGGCACAGGTTCCGGCTGAACTCCCTCGCTTCACCCGTGGCGCCTATGAGGTCCTCCAGGGGCTGACCGATAGCCTCGTCGCTGGTGTAACCGAACATTTGTTCCGCTCCGGCGTTCCAGAGCAGCACCCGGCATTCGCTGTCCAGTCCCACGATGGCATCGGAAACCGTTTCCGCCAGCAGCCGGTAGCTCAAAGAAGACGTGGGGAAAAGCTCATTGATGGTCCTTTCAAAGCGCGCTTTTCTGCTGCGGACTTCCCTGACCGCCGCGGCCACCGCCACGAAAAAGTAGATACCTGCCAGATATTGCGCCCCTTTGCTCAGCCACCCCATGAGGTCACCCAGGTTCCTGGAAAAGGCGCTGGCGGACAGGCCCAGGCTGACCAGCAAGAGTCCCAGGGAATACCAGTAAAGGAAGTCGGTTCTCACCCTGAAATAGACGCCCAGCAGCAACATCGAAGAGACAAAGAATAGCGCCACCGAGACTCCGGTTACCACAGCTCCAAGCAGGGTGTTTCCCATCCCTGGAACAAAGAATCCGGGAAGCAAATTGTTCAAACTCAACAAGGTTATGAGCAGCAGAAAGACCGTGGTCCCACCGTAGACAAAAGCCACGCTTGTCCAGCTCTGCTGCCGGTACTGATGTACGCGGGACGCGGCAGTGACGAGACCAACGGTGCCTATGGTGTGGAGAACTGAGGCCAGTAAAGCGCCGGTGTTCTCCACGGTCAGGGCGACGTTAAGTTCGAGGAAATCGTCAAGCCAACCGGATAGAGAACTGGCCAGCCCCAGGGCAAATAACCCGGCGCCGAGCCAGAGGAATTGCCAGAAGCCCATTCTCACGAAGCCGGCGGCCGCCAGCGAAGCCACCAGGAAATAGACCACGGATATGAAGATGTAATTTACGGAATGATAGGTCGGGTCTCCGCTGACGGCGAAATTGATATTCAGGGGCGCCAGAATCAGAATAAGGATGAAGAACAGGGGCGCCGGCAGGAAGACAAGGAATTTGTAGTCGAACCAGCCGGGAGACGGCTGTTTGGACCGGGCCATCGGAATTGCGGCGGAATTATGATTCAGCACCGTGGGCCTCTTTTTGTTGTGGACCGAATCTCACTCATCATGAGACCTTCGACTGGCAAGCAGTACAGCGCAGGCTAAAGACGTGCGACTACAACGCTGGCTAAAGACCTGCGGCTACAACCCCGACTGCCGACTGATAAAAGGGGCACTGGGGGTCGGGTCCCAGGTAGTCCTCTTTCCCTGCGGCACGGGCATGGGCCAAGGCTACGGCGCGGCAGCCGCGGCATACCGTCCAGTAGCGGCAGGAATCACAGCCATCGTGGTATTCCTGCCGGCTGCGCAGCGACCACAGTACGGGGGATTCGGCCCACACCCGCCGAAAATCGTTGTTCCTGACGTTGCCGATAGTCAGGTCCATCCGGCGGCACGGCATGATGGCGCCGTCGGCGGCGATGGTCACGCCGAACACCCCGGCGGCGCAGCCGGCCACAGGGAATTCACCTTCGGGGACCTCTCCATCGAGGTGGGCCACGGCCGCCAGCGGGTCCCGGGTGATGACAGCGACTTTTGAGCCGGCAGCCAGGCGGCGTACCGTGTCAAAAAAGCCCGCGAGTTCTTGCGGGCTGAGCACCTGTTGGCCCAACTCCTTGCCCCGGCCGCACGGCACCAGCCGGGAGAAAGTCACCGCGCTGACCCCGAGGTCCTCTCCCAGCCGGACCAGCCCGTCAAGTTGGAAGAGGTTGACCCTGGATATAGTCACATTGACATTAGTATCGATTCCGGCCTCTAGCAAATGGCTGATGCCTCTTAAGGTCTGCCGGAAGGCGCCCCGGCCCCTGATGCTATCGTGGACGGCTTCCAGACCATCGAGGCTGACCTGGACGTCGCCGATTCCCAGGCGGCGCAACTGGAGAGCTATGTCCCTCGTCATCAGAGTGCCGTTGCTCATGAGCGATGCGGAGAAGCCGGCAGTCCTGGCACACTCCAGTATTGTCAGGAGGCCGCGTTTCATCAGTGGCTCCCCGCCGCTAAAATGAAAGCTGGGTGAGATAGACATGTCGTATTCTCTCACCCAGCTCTGGACCGCGCAGGCCACTTCGCCCATTGCCCGGCAAGTTTCCTCGTAGGTCATCTCCCCCGCCGATGTCTCCTGATAGCAGTGCCGGCACTTCAGATTACATCGTTCGGTCAGATGCCACTGGACAAAGAAATCGTAAGTCGTCCCTTCCATGGGACTTGTTTAGCTGCCGAACCGGCAGTTTACTTTCCCTTTCAGCTCTTTCACTTGAGGCAGTTCTTCAGAAGCGGCTGCCGCTGTTCGATGGCTGCTTTGAGCGCCTGGAAGAATTTCCCCTCTTTTTCTGATTGACGCATAGAGACACCTCCTAAAACTTTTGGGCAGAGACCCGAACGGTCCAGTGCCACCATTCTAAGGTCCTGGCCAAAGAGAGTCAATACGTGCCACTACGTAAACCGGTACCACAGGCCGCCGTGCCTGTGAGAGCTGGAGACAGGGAATGACTCATTAGAACGTACCAGGTGGTGAGACGAATGATTGTCGAAGCCTCAGGTTTCGCGCCGGAAGTGAATGTCTGAAAGTGCTAGAATGTAGCCGTTAAGGACAAAAACGAACGGGGAGGAATAGATCAGAACCAGGAGAGGAACGCGGGTCGCGCAGGCGGAACATTCTCTAGCTCTGGGCGTCTACAGGGATGAGCAACAAGGATCAAGTCCCTTTTAGGCAAACAGCGTAGGGTGGGTTAAGCACAGCGGGGCGGCGGGAAGGGGGTGGCTGTGCGAACCCACCTGAACGACAGAAGAAGAACAAAGCTGAGGTGGTGGGATAAAAGCCGGGAGACGGCTTGATTGGTTGTGATATAATCAAAGCAGTGGTTCTGGGGGCGTCGGTTCAGGAATATGAGCCGCTTGTTTCGAATTCCCGGTAGACCTCAATCGTCGACAGACCCCATTCAAATGTTTGTGGAAGGTAAGGAGACAAAATGAAGGCTATTTCTATCTCCATGTTCGCTCTATTGCTGGTGGCCGTGCTGGCGGGGGCGTGCACGCCTCCGCCGCCGACCCCGGCGGCGCCGGCCCCAGCCGGCGGGACCCCCGCGGCCCGGACTGCCCAGCAGGAGTGGGATACGCTGGTGGCCGAGGCTAAGAAAGAAGGCACCCTGGCGGTCTACGCCCTGTGGCGGCCCGATACCCGGACGGCGATAACGGCGGCCTTCAAGGACAAATACGGTATTGACATCGAGTTTTCCCCCTTTAGCCGCGGCGCGGAAATGCTGGCCAAGATCGAGGCCGAACAGCGCGCCGGCCTCTTCACTGCTGACATCTTCGGAGCGGGGAGCAATACCTTTCTTTCGCTCTTGAAACCAGCGGGCGTGCTGGGGAAAGCTGAGCCTCTGCTGGTCCTGCCCGAGGTTACCGACGGGAAGGCGTGGAGCCCCGGCCGGGTCCCCTTCGTGGACAGGGATAGGACGTTCATCGCCATGATTTCCAGCCTGCAAAGAAACATCGTCTTCAACACCGATCTGATCAAGAAGGGGGAGATAACGGACTATCCGGATATCCTGAAACCCCAGTACAAAGGAAAAATCACGATGAATGACCCGACGGTGACCGGCCCCGGCGGGGATTTCATGATTCACCTGTCCGTGAACATCTGGAACATGGAACAGGCGATGGACTACCTCCGGCAATTGATAAAGCAGCAGGAGGCGGTCATCGAAAGGGACAACCGCATCCAGGTGGAATCGGTGGCGCGGGGCAAATACGCCATCGGTCTGGCGCCGAACCCCGACAACATGGCCACCTTCCTCAATCTGAAAGCCCCTTTGGACGTGGTCATCTTCAAGCAGGGTGTCCGGGTGACCTCGGCCGCCGGCGCCTTCGCGGTGCCGGTTAGAGTCCCCCATCCCAACGCCACCAAGCTCTTTGTAAACTGGCTGCTGACCAAAGAGGGACAGACGGTGTTCTCCAGGGGTTTCGGCAATCCCAGCCTGCGGACGGATGTCCCGACGGCGGACTTCCAGCCGATATTCCTGCCCCAGCCGGGGGAGAAGATATTCCCTGATTCGGAAGAGTTCCTTTCGAAGACCACCGAGGTCCTGGCCAGGGCCAAGCAGGTCCTGGACGAAGCTATGAGGTAGCGACAGGGCTTGTCCCACTACGGTGGCGCAGGCGTCCCTGCCTGCGGTTTGCTGCGGCGGCTGCCGGCCTGTCGTCATGGGCTTTCGACACCCCCCAGGGGTGTCGCTACGGATGGAGAACTGCCCCCAGGCACGAAATGGTGGGTTGCCCTCGCGGATGACGGCGAGCCGGGGAATGCGCCTTAGCAGGCCCCGGGTGAAGGAGGGTGGATGGGACTCTCGGGCTCGCTTCACCCACCCTATGTTGCTCGACACCCGCTCCGCTCTGCGATCCCGATGCATCGGGACGACGCGTCGGGACAAGGGGTGTCGCTACGGGACGGCCGTGCGCCGCTACCGCCGCACGCCCGCAGGCTAAAGACCCGCGGCTACGCACCCCCCGGGTTGGTTCATTCATCGTTTGTGATACTTTTTGGCTGTCTTCGTATATTTAGCTGGGTCGAAGTAATCCAAAGGACTCGCTTTGTTCCGATTACAGAGGCAACCGGAAACCGATGCCAGGAAAACGAACCCGGCGCCCGCTGATATCTTCGCTGAGCTTTACGAGCATTACTTTCCCAGGGTCTTCAGGTATGTCAGCTACCGGGTCGCGGATACACCCGTGGCGGAGGACCTGACCTCAGTGGTATTCGAAAAGGCCTTGACGAAATTCAAGAGCTACAGCTCTGACAAAGCTGCCTTCTCGACCTGGATTTTCGCCATCGCCCGGAATACGGTCATCGACCACTACCGGGCGGCCTCCAGGGAACAGTCGGTCCGGCTGGACGACGCCCTGGTCGTTTCCGACGGAAGGGCGTCAGCCGAGCAGGAAGTCATCATGACCGAAGATATTCAGAAACTGCAGGCCCACATTTCGCAATTGTCCGGGCAGGACCAGGAGATCATTGCTCTGAAGTTCGGGGCGGAGAGGAATAACCGGGAGATCGCGCGGGAGCTGGGCCTCACCGAGTCCAATGTCGGGACCATGATTTACCGCGCGGTGCGGAAGCTCCGGGACGGGTTTCAGGGGTGGCGCGATGGGTAGAGAGCAGGACCGGGAAAGGCTGTTTTCCAGGAGCGTCGACCGCCTGGTGGCGGGCGATGAGCCGGAGACCGGCCCGGCGGGGGACGCCGATCTCGGGACGGCGACGGAGTTCGCCCGGAAGATGGTCGCGCTGAGGGCGCAGCCCTCAGCGCGGTTCAAGGCCGGTCTGAAAGCCAGCCTGCTCCAAAGACTCAACGAGCAGGAAGCGGCGAAAAACGCGGAAGCGAAACCGAACTGGCCCCTGTGGCTAGTGCCCCGCCGCCTCGTGTGGCAGGTGGTCTACGCGGCGCTTTTCGCCGTGGTCGTGGGTGGGGTCATGTGGGGCGCCGGCGTCTTCCGTTCCGGCGTCGCCCCCACCCGGCCCCCAGCTCCGGGCGTGGTCTTGCAGGTGCAGGCCAATGTAGACAAGTTCTTCTACCAACCGGGCGAGCAGGTGAGGATCCGGGTAGTGCTGAAGAATGTTAGCCCGGGTCCCGTCCCCATCGAAAAGTTCCCGCCGATAGTCAGCCTGATGCGCACTGAATCCAGACAGCCAGTCTATACGTTTTCCGCCGGCGGGGTGGCGAGGACCTTGGCCCCTGACGCGGAGGCGGACTTCCTGGTGGTCTGGGACCAGCGGGATGACCGCGGCGGGTATGTCGCCGCCGGAAGCTACTATGTTGAGCTGGAGGACATGGAACTCGAGAGCCGGACCATTCCCCTGATGCTCGCCGAGCCGGTGCGTTTCGATATCCGGGCGACGCAGTGACCAGTACGACAGGCTTTTCAGCCTGTCGCGACTTTCCAGCCTGTCCGCTCCCTCCCCGTTTTCGCGAACTCATCGTTATTCACATCTCGAGTGCTGGACACAGAGCACCAGCACCGCAGGCCTCCGTGCCTGCGAGAGTTGAACCTTGAGACGGTGACTCATCGTGCGAGTGACCAATATTGGAACACGAACCGGGGGCGTGCTATTCGTCGCTAACAAGATTATTTGCCTTGTTCAAAATCCACCGCTTACAGGCACGGTGGCCTGTGGTACCGGGCCTTTTCCGTGTGATACTTTTCCGGCTCCTTCGTATAAATTGGCGTAAACGGTCCCGATGCATCGGGATGGTCCAAACGGTTTATAATGAAGGGAGGTCTCTAATGAAGAAACTGGTACTGGCTCTCTTGTCCCTGGTCATGCTGGCGGCGCTTGTTTTCAGCGCCTGCTCGGCGGCGCCGCCCTCGCCCCCCTCGTCGCCGGGCAGACCTCAAAGCTATTCTTCGCCGGCCCCAGCTCCCGGCGTCGCCCCCGGGAAAGTCTCTTCCGGTCCGGATACCATCGGCTTTGCGGTGGGCGGGGCCAAAGACATACAGAACTTCCGCGAAAACATCAAGAACAATTATCTGCCGCTGCCTACCGATGTCAGCTATGAGGGGCTCTTCTACGATTACTACTTCGATACCGGGGCGTCCGAAGTCGCTTCCGGCAAGTTGTACTACCCCTCGTACAGCTATGCCGTCACCAGGGACCCCATTTCCTCGAAGACGGACTATTATCTTTCCGTCGGCTTGAACTCGGGGATGAAGGAAAGCGATTTCCGGAGAAAGAAACTGAACCTGGTGATAGTTCTGGACAACTCGGGTTCGATGAGCGAGCAGTTCAACCGCTACTACTACGACCGGTTCGGGAAGCCGCGCGATGCGCAGACCGAGGGGGGCGCCGCGGCCAGGAAGATCGACAGCGCCAGGTTGTCCGTGGCGGCCATCCTGGACCAGCTCCGGGCAGACGACCGGTTTGCCGTCGTGCTTTTCAACAGCAATGCCTTTCTGCTGCAGTCCATGGGGCAGGTCGGCCAGGTTAATATGAAAGCGGCCAGGTCGAAAGTAATGGAGATCGTCGCCGGAGGCAGCACCAATATGGAGGCGGGCATCGAGATGGGCACGGCCCAGTTCCGCGGCCTGCGCGAGGTCAATAGCCAGGAATTCGAAAACCGCATCATCTTCCTGACCGACGCCCAGCCCAACACGGGCGATTTCAGCGCCCGCGGCCTGTTGGGCATGGCAAAGAGTAATGCCGAAAACCGGATCTACACCACGTTTATCGGCATAGGGGTGGACTTCAATACCCAACTCGTGGATCAGATCACCAGGATAAAGGGCGCCAACTACTACTCCATCCACTCGGCGGCGGATTTCAGGGAGCGGGTTGAGGAAGAATTCGAGTACATGGTCACCCCGCTGGTCTTCGATTTGAGGCTGAATTTCGATTCGAGGGGGTGGAAGATCGAGAAGGTCTTCGGCAGCCCCGAGGCGGACGAGGCCACCGGCGAGTTGATGAAGGTCAATACCCTGTTCCCCTCCCGGAAGGAACACGGCGAGACCAGGGGCGGTCTGGTGCTGCTGAAGCTGAGGAAGACATCCTCCACTCCCGAAAAAGTGACCCTGAAGGTCAGCTATGAAGACCGGAACGGGAGGGCTGACCGCGCCGAGGCATCGATCTCGCTGGAAACAGAGCAGCCTGAGTTCTTCGGCAACAACGGAATCAGGAAGGGCGTGCTCTTGACCCGGTACGCCGCCCTGCTGAAGAACTGGATGATCGACGAGCGCCAGAACGCCCGGAGCCGCTCCTGGGAAGCCAGCGTCGGCAGCGACCGGGGGATACCCATCCCGGGCGCGAATTTCAGCCAGTGGGAACGGCAGTCGGTGGCGCTGGTCGTGTCCGAATCTTACCGGAGCCTGTTCAAAGATTTCGCCAGGTATTTCGACCAGGAGATGCGCGCCATCGGCGATAACGCCCTGGGCCAGGAATTGAAGATACTGGACTCGCTGGCCGGCCGCTGGTAGAGAGAAAAACGCCCTCGATTCTTCAACAGGACGGGTCAGGCGGGGGTGGACTTCGCAGAAGTCCACCCCCGCCTGACTGTTTCTGGGGTGAAGTAGCAGTCAGCTATCAGCTATCAGCTTTCAGTCCCCGCCTCCCCGGGTCGTGTGACTGCCGATAGCTGAAAGCTGATTGCTAGCTCCGTGTCCTCTGCGCCTCTGCAGTGAGCCGCACCCTTCCTGTCTGGTTGTCCGGCGAGGTCCGTTGCGTCAAGCATGAAATGTGTCTGACTCAAATATCGACAACATTTTTTCGATGTGACGTCGCTAAGCGCCGAATACGCCCCGATCCCATCGTGCATGGGCTACCTGACGGCTTCAGTGTTCCCCACCCGCGCCCCGTTAAGGCGGGGCGGCTACGCCCCGCTTAGAACCGGCCGTGAATCTGCTATAATTGGCCGATTCGAGGCCTATCACAATGGGAGAACTTCTGGCGCTCCTGTCCGGTGTGAGCTACGCCGGCAGCAATGTCTTCACCCGGCGGGGAGTCTTCTTTTCCAAGGAGACCTACAGCCCGCTGGTGATATCCATGTGCCTGGGGGTCCTGCTGTTTTTTCTGACGATGCTGATTTCGGGCGGCGCTTCCAGTTTGATGGGTGTATCCTGGTGGGGCATTATGGCGCTCAGCGCGGCCGGCATCATCCACTTCGTGATTGGCAGGAGCCTCAACTACACCAGCCTGCGGCTTATCGGCGCCAACCGCACCGTACCCCTGATGTCTACCAACGTCCTGTTCGCCACCGTGCTGGCCATAGTCTTCCTGAAGGAGGCCATCGTGCCCCTTCACGCCGTCGGGACTGCATCCATCTTCCTGGGCCTGGTGCTGATCGGCATGTCGTCAGGGGGGACGCCGGGGACGGGCAAGACGGGACGAGCGGAACTGTTCAAAGGGATGGCCGCGGGCCTGTCCGCGGGCCTCTGCTATGGGGTCTCGTCCCTGTTCGTCAGCGTGGGGGTCCGGGAAGTGGGTTCGCCCTTTGCCGGCGGCCTGGTATCGTATCTGGCGGCCGGCGTGGTGACGCTCGCCTTCCTGGTCCGTCCCCAGCAGCGACGCTGCCTGGCCTGCCTGCCCCGCCCGGCACTGGTGTCCATGCTTATAGGCGGGTCCTCGGTGACGGCGGCCCAGGTGTTTCGCTACGTCGCCCTGGCTTTCACCCCGGTGAATGTGGTGGCCCCTCTGACTTCGACCAACAATCTGTTCGTCCCTTTCCTCTCCTGGGTGGTGAACCGGAAGATGGAGGTGTTTTCGGCGAAGGTGCTGGTCGGCGCCGCGGCGATGATCACCGGCGTGGCCATCATCCTGCTGACGTAGCCGGAGCCCACAGGCGGGACGCCTGTGACACGGGTCCCACCACAGGAGGGACGCCTGTTGTGCCACCGGGCGATCTCGCCCCTACTTATTGAGTTCTTTGAAGAGGTCGGCGGCCACCCTCAGCAGCTTTCCCTGCTCCAACTTGTAGTCTTCGCCCGGCAGTATGTCCTTGTCACCGGGTACGAAAACGGGGTCGAAGCCGGTGGTGGGAACATCCAGGCGCGCCGAAATATATCCTGAGTATTTGGCCACGATCTCCCCGCCCTCGCGGCTGGACAGCCAGTTGGCCAGGAGCTGGGCGGCTTTGGGGTGGGGCGCTCTGTCGAATATCATGAGGTTCCAGGGTCCGGAGGTGAGGGGCTGGCCCTCCTTCATGGCCAGCGGCTTGATGGGCGCCCCGGCGCGGGCCATCTTGTCTACTTCTGCGGGCTCGATGCCCAGGCCGATGGGATATCTTCCCCGGGCCACCCATTCCGCCTGGAGGCGCTGGTCCCGGTTCATCACCGGCTCCTGCCTGATCAGTCTCCGTATGTAGTCCTCGCCCTTTTCCCGGCTGTAAGCCTGCAGCATGATGAAGGTAAACCACTCGGCGCCAATGCCGGCGATGCTGGGATCGTTGATGACGATCTTGCCCTTCCATTTGGGGTTGAGGACGTCCTCGGTAGAAGTGATCTCACCGTCCTTGACCGCCTCGGTGTTGACCGCGGTATAGGTAAGACTGTTGAGCGAAAGAGCGATAGCGGTCTTGGCTTGATCGGCGAAAATGGGTTTTCCGCTACGCCATTTGCTGTTATCTTTGACTTCCGGCAGAATCAGGAGGGGCTCCAGCGGGACCGTGATCTTCATGGGGTTGATGGAGTTGTAGAAAGTGCCCAGTCCCATGATCATGGCGTCCACCACGTATAGCCCGGCGGCGCGTTCCATGGTAATCTTCTGGGCAAGCTCGGAGCCGCGGCCGGTGATGAAACTCAGGCCGACGCCGTATTTGGCGGCAAAGGCCTTGGAGGCCTGGTCCGAGGCCTCGCCAACGCCGGCGTTGTAGACGAGGACGCTTCCCTCTCTCCCGGCGGCTTCGACCAGGTTATCCCAGGCGTTTCTTGTTTGGGCGGGAGCGGGCGCCTTGGCCGCAGGCGCGGCCGGGGCCGGGGCGATCGCCGGCTGGGTGCAGGCGGCCAGGGGCAAAAGGACTACCAGGGCAGTCAGGAAGAACGCCATTCCGTGTCTCATTGAATTCCCTCCCATTCTATCGTTCTTGGAAAAACCAATAATCACCATATTATAACTCTAGCCCGGCCAAAGTCCAACCGCGTCTCTGGCTTTTGTGCTGCGCTGCCCCGGGGGTGAAAATGGGCTGTCATTGCGAGTCCCGATCGCATCGGGACTCGCAATGACACTGATTGACAAAAGGACGACTGATGTGACACAATGTCACACAGAGCTACAGAGAGTCACATGAAGATCACGGCACTGGATTGGGACGATAACAATGTCATGGAGATCGCTAAACATGGCGTGACCCCTACGGAGGTCGAAGACGTGTGCTATGGGGCGCACTTTTGCAAGAAGGACTCGAAGGAAAAGAGCAAAGGAAGAGATCGCTATATTTTGTCAGGGCAGACCGCTCAGGGTAGATATCTGGATGTGGTGATTGAGCGAAAGCACGGGTCGTATTTTCGAGCAGTGACAGGCTTTGACATGAGCGAGAAGTACAAACGTAGCTATAAGAAAATATTGGAAAAGAAGGCAAAGCAATGAAGAACGCCGAAGATGGCAAGACTCAAGAGTTTAAGTCGTTCGAAGAGGAAAGAGAATACTGGGAGGCCCGTGGGCCGCTTGCCGAGGGCCGCCGCGGCCGGCTGAATAGGCCGAGTCCGGGAGCACAGCGGTGCTCGTTCTTGTCCGTGCGCATGACCGGCACGGAAATAACGCGACTGCGAGACCTGGCGATCAAGTTTGATTGTGGGCCTTCAACCCTTGCCCGGCGGGTGTTGGTCGCCTTCATGGATCAGATGGAGAAACTGGGCAAGGTGCAACGCGGCAATCGCTCCCGGTCGGTGTCGCTCGATGAAATATGCAAATCTGTGGAGGAAAGGATGCCAGCTCCGCTGAAGGATAGACTTGAGAATCTAGTTAAGGCCACGGTGTTAGCCGACCGGTCATTCATCCTTGTGGATCCGGCACAGATGCCGGAATGGGAGGAATTGAGCGCCAAGCTCATGTCAATGCTGATTGAGACGGCGGCCCCGAACGTAAGAGTGATAACCCCGTATGACAGCAATTACGAAAAGGTCAAGTCCGCGGTGGACATGGCAAAAGGCGGGGATGACCTTGTCAATGAAGGCAGGGCGTAGTGAAAGAGGGAGGCCGTACGTGAAGTCAGTCGTGAACTTCGACAAAGCTTTCTTTGTGAAGCTCGGAAAGGCCGGAAAGTTTGAATTTTGCATTGCGGAGTCCAGGCTGCGGTTCGGATTTGGGAAGATTAGTGTGAGCGACATCAATAATCATGAATGGGGAAAGATCAGAGAACAGCTTGCCGCGGCATGCAAGGGGAAGCGGGGTTTAGCCACCAGGGACCTCAACGTCTTGCGTTGGATTTGCGAATCCACGCCGGAGAACATATGGATAACTTTCTCGACGGGGACAATGTGGTGGGCTCGGCTACGGTCAGGGCCCGTCGTCCAGGATAAAGTATCTAAATACCGCGAGGTAGACGGAGCGTGGTCCAACCGTGATGTCGGTGCCAATGTTGTTCTGGAAATCAACAAACTTCCGGGCGTGTTGTCGAAAGTCCAGGCTTTTCGTGGCACGGTGTGTCGCCTTGGACCGTCGGAGCTAGCCAGCCTCAAACGAATTATCAATGATGAGCCAAGTGTTGAACACCGGGAGATCGCAAGGTGCAGATTGGCATTGGCCAACTGTGTGGAAATGGGGATCAAGAGATTGCACTGGAAGGACTTCGAAACGCTGGTGGATCTGGTGTTCAGGGGATCGGGTTGGCGGCGGGTCTCCATGCTCGGGGGGGCGATGAAATACTTGGACCTGGAACTAGAGGATGTGGTGGCAGGGGACAGGTATCTAGTTCAGATAAAGTCGCAATGCACCTGGGACGAATTCCAAAAATATGTGAGGGAGTTCAACCGACAAAGATATAGAAGGCTGTACTTCGTCGTCCATACAGCAGGAGACCCGAGGCTAAAGGAGTTCCGGGACCCGGAGGACAAGGTGGAATTGATGCTGTCGGACGGTCTTTCCCAAAAGGTTGTGGACCTGGGACTCGTCGGGTGGCTCTTGGAGAAGATCAGGTAGCCGCTTGAGTCTGCCGGCTCTCAAGGGATACATCGCCACTGGACAAACATCGGGCATAAGAACGGACATTACTTTCATGTTCCTGGATCCGGCAGCGGGCTAACATCGCTACCCCTTGTTGCCGTTCCCGGAAGTTCGCGCGGTCAAACCGGAAGCGAGGGCGTTGCATCGGAGTGGCCACGAGGAAATGACGGAGGGAGGGAGGAGTTCAGAGGTCGGGAACCCGGCCCTGGGCCGGTGAAGCAGTCGAAAGGCCATCTTGCACAGCCGGGCGCTCAGGAGCGCCTACCGGACAATCCCCTATTGTGCAAGGGCTATGCGGCGGCTCCACTTTTCCCGCCCCCCGCCCCGATAAGGGGAAGGACCTGTCCCGACCCTGTCGGGACTCTCGCAGAGCCGAGCGGCTACGCTTTTCCCCGCCCCCCGCAAGCTCCCGATCCAGTCGGGAGCATGGGCTACGCTTGGCCCCGCCCCCGCCCCGATCCAGTCGGGAGCTTGGGCTACAACCCGGACGGCGGCATCCATGGTCGGGGATAATCAGGAAGGGCTTCCGGAGAAGCAGCTTGAATAGATGTCCAGCAATCTCCCGGTGGACACCTGGGAGCTCTGCGAACGTGCCCATTCCCGGGCGGCCGTGCCCAGCCTTCGCCTCTCGTCACCGTCCTGCAATAGCCTGGCGCAGGCCCGGGCAAATTCATTCTCGTCCTCGCCCACCAGGATTCCTGTCTTGCCGGAGGTGATGATGTCCCGCGGTCCCATAATACCGATAGCTACTACCGCGGCGCCGGCCATCATCGCCTCCTCCAGAACCAGTCCCTGGGTCTCTGTCTTAGAAGCAAAAACAAAGAGGGACTGTTTATAGAGGTCCACTAACTCACGCCGCTGCAAGCAGCCGGCGAAGGTCACAAAAGGGGCGATGCCCAGGGTCAGCGCATATTTCTTCAGGAACTCGCGTTGGGGCCCATCCCCCGCGACAATCAATCTGGCTCCGGGCCGGAGCGTAAGCAGTTGTCGAAAAGAGCGCAAGAGGAAATCAAGGTTTTTCTCCGGCCCGAATCTTCCTACGTAAAGCAACAGGTCTTTTGTATTGATGTTAAGTTCCGTTGTGACATTCCACCTGATTTCGTGGGAGAATTCCTCCTCGTCCACGCCGAAGGGAAGCGCGTAGACAGGACGAGTTATGCCGTAGCTTTCCAGCTCGGTCTTCATTTGATTCGACGGGGCAATGATGGCGTCACAGCGGTTACAGAGCAACCGGCTGATCGATTTGACCATTCCCCGGTTGGGGCGGATTACCCTCGGGAGATAGCGGCGGTAATCGACCAGGAGGGTATGATAGGTATGGACGTGAGGTATGTGATATAGCTTCGAGGCCCACAATCCCATGAGTCCCATGGAGCCTGGGGTATGTGAATGAATGATGTCCACGCTGGGAATGAGCCGGAAAGCGCTGCTGTTGTAGGGGATAGCCACCCTCATCCCCTCGTAGAAGGCAAACTTCAGAGAGGGGAAGCTGTAGACTCCCGGCCAGAAGTCGTCCCGGTCCGGGTGGCTGGGACAGAAAACGAAGACCTCGTGGCCTTTTTTCCTGAGCTCACGTGTCATCGTCTTGATGACGGTGACCACCCCGTTTACCTCGGGAACATAGGTGTCGGTAAAGAGTCCGATTCTCATGCTTTTTGACCGATCACCCATGCGCCGATGGCGCAGTCAAGGATGACAATGCCAGTCTGAGCGAAGACGAGCATAAGGGAATCGGAGTCGAAGAGTCCTTCGTTGGCCGCACCCCCAGGGGGAAAGACTCTTCGACTTCGCTCAGGGCGACAGGCCATTTTCTGCGCAACATTAGTACAAATGCACCGGATAATGAGGCTTCCTTTCACACAAGAAAAATGACGAAGTCCGAATGAGAGATCATGTCATTGCGAGCGAAGCGCGGCAATCCCCCGATGGCCAGCCAACCAGGGGATTGCTTCGCTTCCCTCGCAATGACAGTCCGGTCCGGTCAGTCCAGTCGCTCCTCGCGATAGATAAGCTCTTTCGGGAAGATCTCGTCCACCGGGTACTTGCGCGGGGCTACTCCTTGCCGGACGGCAAAGTCCTGCACCATGTCAATGGCTCTGGCGTTGGCCTTGATGCCATAGACCAGCGGGTCCGGGCCGAAAACCTGGTCGATGTCGTTGATAAAATGGGCCCCGAAGACCAGCAGCGAGGGCGGCAGCTCCCGGAGCCGCCGGGCGGCGATTCGTTTCGATTCCTCGAAGGCCTCCATGAGGCTGGTCGCCGCCCAGGGATGCTGCTCCAGGATGCTTGCTCGGACCACTGTGGTGTGGTGTGGGGGGTAGACCCCCGTCTTCTTGAAAAAGCGGATGGCTTCCTGGCGCGGGTCGGGGAAAAGGGTCACGACATCCTCTTCCGGGGCGCCGGGGCGTGGGGGTCTGATCGGAACGGGAGTGGGCGTGACCGCGGCATCGAGTTCACCCCGGGCGAACAGGGTGTTGAGATTGGCCGTGGCGTAGCGGACGGTCACGTTGGCGGGACGGGCCAGCCCCGCCTCGGCGCCGGCGCCGCCGTAGCTGAGGTGCTCCGGGGACTCCTGGACCCAGACCATGTCCTCCGGCGCGACGCCGAATTCCAGGTGGATGATTCCCCTGGCCCACAGGCCGACGGTCTGAAGGTAGTCGTGGATGCCGAAGCGCTTGCCTTTGAGGTCTTCCGGATGGCCCTGCCTGATGCCCGAGCTGCGGCGGATGCGGATGTTGGTGTGGGAGAAATTGCGGTTGTGGAAAACGGGCAGCATCAGGAAAGGCCAGCCCACGGACCGCATCCGCAGGAAGTTGGACACGGACATCTCAGAGACGTCGTACCGCCCGAATTTCATTTGCTCGTAGAAAACCCGGGAGAATGCTCCGGGCAGTCCGACATATTCCAGGGTGATGCCGTCCGGCTTTACTTCGCCGCTGATTAGCGGCAACATCCGGTCGTAGGGACTCATTGCAAAGGTCAACTTCAGGTCAGCCATTGATAATGCCTCCTTTTATCCCGGGAGTGCCATGTGCTGTGCGTCTTCTGCTCCGGGCAGGCGGGGTGAAGTCCATGCTTCCGACTGGATCGGGAGCTTGCCGGGGCGCAAAGGTAACCTCAACCAGCAGCGTGGGCACACTGTATATTAGGCTCTGTCGGCGCTGCTGTCAATAGCAGATGGCAAGATAGCACATGGCCGCCCCACGCAGTTTCGACAGTTGGAAGCCCGTAGCGGCACGCGGCAGCGTGCCCCTCTGTAGCGACCCCCGTTGTGCCGACAGGTCAGGACGGAAACCCTGGCGGTCTGCCCGACACGATCCCAATGCATCGCGGCTGGCTACCGGTTGTCCCGTGTCTCGTTTGCAGAGATATCTGGCTCTCAAGCAAACGCTCCCGGTGCTTACCTGCAAAGATTGATGCCATGATCGCCCGTAGCCGCACCCCTTACGGTTGCGTGAGAGCGCCCCGATGCATCGGGGCGGCTACCCGGCGGCCAATCACAACGCCTATTTCCGCAACGAAGAACTAGCCTGTGTTACCCCAATTGAGGCCGGCTATCACCAGGTGGTAAACATCCACCAGGCCGTCTCCGTTCAGGTCGGCGCTGGCATTGAAGCCGGGGTCTCCGTTACGCTTATTCAAGGAGGCCCCGACTAAAGCCAGGTCGGCAGCGTTCACCAGGCCAT
>JACQUA010000283.1 GCA_016210565.1 Chloroflexota bacterium | reverse complement strand
CTAAAGACCTGTCCCGACAAGGTCGAGGACTCTCGCGGAGCGCCTACAACCGCCTGTCAGGGCAGTGAGGCCAGATATTTCTTCACGTCCGCCGCCGAGATCACATCAGCATACTTGGCATTCATGTCGAACAGATTCACCTTGTGGGTGACCTCGCCCCGGTCGAAGACGCATTCCTGGATCACGGATACCCGGAAATTATACGAAAAGGCGTCGATCACACTCGCTCGGACACAGCCGCTGGTGGTGCCGCCACAAAAAAGCAGGCTATCCACCCCAACGAAATTCAAAAGGCTCATAAAGGAAGTCCCGAAGAAGATGCTGGGCTTGGGCTTGTAGATTACAATGTCCTCGGGCTGCGGCGCGATTTCGTTGACAATTTGATTCCCGATGCTTATCTTCGCTGCCTCGATGGACCGGGCCGACTTCGAAAGCCATCTCCCCTGGTCCAGGGCGTTCCTCTTTTCCTGGCCCGTGCTGTAGGCGATGGTGACCTTCTTCTGCCTGGCCAGGGGGAGCAGCGAAGCGATGGCGTTGACCGATCTCCAGCCTTCCTCCCCGCAACTGAAGGGGAACCGCTTGATGGATTCTAAGATAGGCTCGGGTTTGTCCCCTACCCAGTTGTAATTGACGTCAATGATAACTATGGCGGCCTTATTGCCGAAGCCGGCGTTGCGCGCCCCCATGCCGCTGGTCTTATAGACTTGCTTGTCCCGATCCGATATCACGTCGTCCCATATTGCCATCGGTCGCCTCCTGATAATTTTGCCTGGCCGCGCCAAGAGCGATCACAAAGCGCGGGGGCGTCCCGATAGTTATCTCGATAACTTATCGGGACGCCCCCCGCGCCTGTCATTTCCTCTTCTGCCCCCTCAGCGCCATTCAACCCCAACCTCTATTTCGTGCCCAGGGCGGCTTCTTCCTTCTTCCTCACGGAAAGACCACCACGGTTGTGTTTCACGTTGGCGAAGGCCCGCTTATAGGCCTCGCGCTGCTGCCGTTTCTGTTCTTTGCGTCCCACTTGATTATTTCCTTTCCAGAATTTCCGACGTAAAAGCTGTCAACCGAGCCCCGGTCATCTGAGTTCTTTGACCACGAACTTTCCGTTTTTGTAGTAACCCCAAGAACTTCATAGTCCTGAGACGCCTCCAGCTCCAAACAGTGACAACCTTGCTTTCGTCGTCTTTGAACGTGGTACTATCGAGAACTATCTCGGCCGTGAGCTTGCGAGACCATGGCAGCAAACGAAACAGGTACCCAAGCCATGAGCCGGGACTCATTCTTCCTTGTCAACCTCGAATATCTTTATCTTCCCCTCCTCTTTGCAGATGGATACCTTCCCACTCCCGAACTTCTTTATGTGGCACGTACCTTCACGCAGTTCGCTCGGATCAATCTCAATCTCTATTCGCTTCTCCTGTCCTTTGTCTTTGACCATTGTAAACCGCCTTCTGACTAGGCCTACCTCCCGCCGGCCATTGGGGAACCCGACTAACACGGTTGGCCCGCGGCAGGCAATCCAAAAGCTGATACAGACCCAATAAGACTTGCCCCACAACCTCGGCATTCGGCGTCGTCCCTGACCCCGAATCGGATATGGATGTCGTGCTCAGGGACGATCCGGGCTACGCAGCACTTATTGCGTTCGTATTAGTAATGTTTCACACCGGTTCGCTTTCCAGTATAGGCTATCTGTGTACGTTTTGTCAATGAATGCTGTGTCCCTTTTCGCGCAGCACCGACACCAGTCTGTCCAGGATACGGTCGGCCACCACGGATTTCGGGAGAAGCGGCAGGTCTTCCACTTTTCCACCCGCGCTGAGCAGCGTGACCCGGTTGTTGTCCGAGCCGAAGCCGCTATCGGTTGCAGAGATATCGTTGGCCACGATCAGGTCGAGACGCTTTTTTTCGAGTTTCTTCCGGGCGTTCTCGATAAGATTCTCGCTCTCGGCGGCAAAGCCGACCCTGGCAAAATCCCCTTTGACCGATTCCAGGATGTCCGGGTTCGGCGCCAGTTCCAGAGTCAGTGTTCCTCTTTCGCGCTTGATCTTGTTCGCCGCAGCGCTGGCCACGTGGTAGTCGGCGACGGCAGCCGCCATTATCAGGCCATCCGCGCTAGCTGTGGCTGCCGCCACGGCTTCGAACATCTCCGCGGCGGTGTTGACCCGGACTATTTTGACCCCGTACGGAGCTGCCAGGGACACCGGCGCGGTCACCAGCGTGACCTCCGCCCCCCGGTCCCTGGCGGCCGCGGCGATGGCGAATCCCATCTTCCCCGACGACCGGTTGGTAATGTAGCGCACAGGGTCGATCGGCTCCTGGGTACCCCCCGCCGTCACCACGATGCGTTTCCCCGCCAGGTTGCCTTTCCTGCCCAGAATCTGGTGAATGGCTCCGATGATGTCCGTGTTTTCGGCGAACCTTCCCGGCCCGAAATGGCCCGAGGCCAGACGGCCTTCCACGGGCCCGACAAAAGAGACGCCTCTTTCTTTCAACCGCCCGATGTTATCCTGGGTGACCCGGTTAAGGTACATGGCGGCATGCATGGCGGGAGCGATGAGGACGGGCGACTGAGTAGCCAGCACGGTGCAGGTCAGCTCGTCATCGCCGATCCCGGCGGCCAGCTTGGCGATGATATTCGCTGTGGCCGGCGCGACCACCACGATGTCCGCTTTCTGGCCCAGGTTGACGTGGGTTATCTGGTGGCTGGCGGCGTGATGGAACATGTCTGAGACCACCGGGCGCCTGGTCAGCGCCCCCAGGGCCACCGGGGTAATGAACTCCTGCGCCTCCTTCGTCATCACCACCTCCACCACGGCGCCCTCCTGGGTAAGCCTGCTGGCCAGGTCAGCCCCCTTGTAGGCCGCGATGCTGCCCGTGATTCCCAGGACGATGGTCTTGTTCTCCAAGGGTTTAGGCGACTCAGGCCCGGCTTTGGATTGTGATCCTTCGTTCTTGTCCATGGTTTCCCTTTAGTTCAAACCACGAATAAACACAAATAAACGCGAATGCACCCTAAAGAGTATTCTTTCAGCCGTAATGCCTGTCATTGTATCTTACAGCTACTCATGAACCATTTCGTGTTCATTCGTGTCTCCCGATGCATCGGGATGGTTCCGTTCATTGGTCGCTTTCACCCTCCGCGGTCATGGTGTCCGGCAGAGGTGGTCCCATCGAGGGAGAGGAAAACTATTTCTTATTCAGGTCGTTGATCAACCTCAACCCGAGGAGCGTCAGGTCCTTCTCAATGACGTCAATGGCCTTCGTCTCCCGGGCGATTATCTCCGAAAGCCCGCCCGTGCCGATGACCTTCACCGTTCCCCCCATCTCCTTCTTGATGCGAGCGACCAGCCCTTCGATCAGTCCCACATAGCCAAAGATAATCCCGGACTGTATGGCCGCGATGCTGTTCTTGCCGATGGCTTTCTTCGGGGCCACCAATTCCACCTGCGGCAACTTGGCCGTTCTCATGAAGAGGGCCTCGGCGGCGATTCTTACCCCTGGAGCGATGGCCCCCCCGAGGTAATCTCCCTCTTTCGAAACGGCATCGAAAGTGGTAGCCGTACCCAGGTCTATTACAATCAGCGAACCCCCATAAAGATGATGGGCCGCGGCAGCATTGACCACCCTGTCGGCGCCAACCTCTTTGGGATTGTCCATGGCGATGCGGATGCCCGTCTTGATTCCTGCTTCGACCACCAGGGGGTTAAGAGCAAAAAAACGCTGGCACAACAGTTCGAAGGTCGGCTGCAGGGACGGGACGACACTGCAGATCGCCGCCTCGGTGATATCCTTGAGTTGGATATTCCTCAGCGGCATCAGGTCCAGCAGCAACGCGCCATATTCATCCTCCATCTTGTGCACCGCCGTGGCCACCCGCCAGGTGGCCCGCAGTCTTTCGCCTTCAAAGACCCCCAGGACGATGTTCGTATTTCCTATGTCAATGGCCAGGAGCATTTTTCACCCCCTGATCCGAAATCCGGACTTACACCCGGTACCACAGGCCTCCGTGCCTGTCAGAGCTGGAATTCTGCCAATCCCGGAAACCACCCCCCAGGCACGCGGCAGCGTGCCGCTACGATAGGCGGGCCTGTTCATTTCCATCTTTGCTCCTGGTCGTTCATTTCAGACAGTCCCAAAGTATGGCTTCATTGCCCGGCACACCTTTTCCGGGTAAGTCTGGCACAGATAGTCGTCATGCAGGGCTTCAATGAAACAGTAATCGGCCGTCCCCAGCGCCGGGAACTGAAAGCGCGGCTTGAGACGGGCATGCACCCGGAACTGGTCTTCTCCCGGCGGGGCCGAATAGAGCGCCAGGTTGAAGGAAACGTAGTTCATATCCGCCAGGTACCGAAACGTGTTCCGCAGCCCCTCATAGAAAGCGTCCCATCCCGACTGAGGCATATCCAGGACGGACCGCCTTTCGGGGAAGACGGCGATGATGTCCGGCTCCCGGCCCCGCCCGGCATAGTTGACCAGCCAGGCAACGTCGCCCGTTTGGCCGATGAACCGCTCTCCCCGATCTCGCTCGGCGGTGATCAGGTCGGCCCAGTACGGCGAACGGTTGCGGCGAAAATATCGTTTGAGCGCCGCCAGGGCTTCTTTTTCGTAGGTCGGCGAGACATACGAAGCCAGTGGCTGCAAATGGGGATGGATGACGCTGCCGCCGGCCGGCGGCAGGTAGTTCCAGTTGATGGACATGTATTTCGCCCGCCGGTCAAAGGCGGCCACCCTCTTCAGGTACTCCTGGCAGGCCAGCAACCCGCCGACCACCACCTCCCGGCTGAGCTCCTTCAATTCCAGGAAATGCGTCCGGGAGAGAATCGCAATGGCGCTGTAGGTGGCATAGGGATTGAAGTTGGGTATGACATCGATGCCCTGGCAGGTCAACTTTCCTTCTGCTATGAACTCCGGCGGAAAGCGGGGAGAAACGTCGCCGCCGCTCCGGGGGCAGAAGGGACAGACCGGACGGGTCTTCTCGATCAGAGTGGAATAGTCCGGTTTCGGCAACTGGCCGCGGAAACGGAACTCCTGGATGATGGCCATGTGCCCTGTCAGCGTGTCCCACCTTACTTCCAGGGGCAACAGCGCCGGCTCGAAGTTGCTGTTCGGGTCCAGTATCTTCTGGTGGAAGAGCTTGCTTCTGAAGACAACGGGCATTATCTCTCTCCGCTGAATACGGCTACGTTAGGTTCGGTAATCTGAACCATCCCGATGCATCGGGAAACACGAATTGACACGAATAGACGGCCAAAACACTTGCCAATACCCAGGAAGTCTTCTGTGGATTCGTTCGTGTTCATTAGTGTTTATTCGTGGTTTCATTTGGAGCGCATTGGCTCACGCGCAAACTGAACACCATCTAACGTGGTGCTGTTAGCCCCTGACGGACCAGTGGAATCTCCGGCAGCAGGTCGCTGGCCAGGACGCCAGCGTGGCCCAACTTTTGCGCCACCGCGATGCCGGCGGCGCAGTGCATGTACACCCCGGCGGCGGCCGCCGCGGTGTGGTCCAGGCCCTGGGCCAGCAGCCCGCCGATCATCCCGGCCAGGACGTCGCCGGTGCCCGCCGAAGCCAGGGCCGGCTCGGCCACGTCGCTCAGCATAGCCGTGCCGTCCGGCGACGCAATGACGGTGAAGGCCCCCTTCAGGACCACGGTGTTGCCCCATTCCCTGGCCATCTGCCGGGCGACGTTAATCCTGTCCGACTGTATCTTCTCTACGGACTGTCCCGTCAGCCGTGACATTTCCCCCGGGTGGGGTGTGAAAATGGCGCTGCCAGTGAGCCGGATTTGCCAGCCGCTGGCCTGGGCCAGTATGTTCAGCGCATCGGCGTCCACGACCACTTTCTCCGGCAGAGGCGCCGTGCGCGAAAGCAGAATCGTCCTGATGAACTCCTTGGTGCCCGGGTTCTGCCCGATGCCGCAGCCTATGAGCAGGGCATTGTAGCCCGGGATGGCCTTGCTGAATACCCCAACCGCGCCGGCGGAAATGTGCCCTTTTTTTTTTCAGGCAGAGGCTCGTACGTTGTCTCCGTCAGCTTTGCCGCCAGAACGGGGACCAGGCTTTCCGCCGCCGCCAGGGTCACCAGCCCGGTACCCACGCGGTAGGCGGCCTGGCAGGCCAGGTAAGCCGCGCCGGTGTAGTTCATCGATCCGGCAACAACCATCAGTTTGCCGAAGGTGCCCTTGTTGGCGCCCGGCGGGCGCGGCGGCAGCTTGCCATTTACCCATTCCGGCGTGATCAAAGAGACGGACACGTCATCGGTCAGGCTGTCGGGGATGCCGATGTCGGCGATGACCACCCTGCCTGCCTTTTCCCCGCCGGGAAACAGGTAGAGCCCGACCTTGGGGCTGGACAGGGTTATGGTCAGGTCGGCGCGGGGACAGGCGGGGTCCACCGCCCCGTTGTCAGGATTCAGTCCCGATGGCAGGTCCAGGGCAATGACCATCAGGTCGGCCCGCTTCTTCCTGGCCTCTGCCGCCTTCTGGAGCGAGTCCTTGAAGATTCCCTCCAGGGGCCGCATCTTGCCGGTACCGAAGATCGCGTCGACGACTGCGTTGGCTGTCGCCAGGGTACCTTCCAGGGAAGCTAGCTCGTTGTCCGTTTCCCCCGCGATAACCAGGATCTCCCGCTCTGCAACCAGCTCCAGGTTCCTGTCCTTTGAGGGGCGTTTGGCGCAGAGATAGACGGTGACAACAGCGCCCCAGTCGTGCAGATGCCTGGCAGCCACCAGGCCGTCGCCGCCGTTGTTACCCGGGCCGATGAGAAAGAGCAGCTTCATCCCCACCGCCTGGCCCAGGTATTTCTTTATCTCCCCGGCGACCGCCAGGCCGGCGTTTTCCATGAGCACGAGTGAGGTCAAGCCGATCTTATCGGCTCGCGCCTCTATCTCGCGCATCTGGTCGGCAGTAACAACTTTCATGGTGATTGCCCGGTACCGCAGGCCACCGTGCCTGCGAGAGTTGGATATGAACCCTGGGTTGAATTGGCGCCACCCTTTCCCAAGCGGGGCAGTCCACAACGGCACTGCGCGCCTTCGCCCGGTACGGCCCCCATGCATCGGGGCGTGGGCTGAACTTCAGCCCTCGCCACAATTGCGACTGCCAGGCATTCCTGTCCGGGTGGGGGCGGGGGACTCCAGACTCCCGACTCTGGACTCGTCACCCGATCGCCGCCGCCAGGGCATTCTCCCGCGAGTGGGACAGGCTGACCTCGATGCTCGTAATGCCCATTTCCCGCGCCTTCTCGGCCGCCCGGCCGTGCAGATGCACCACCGGCTTGCCGCTATCCAGGTGCAGTATCTCGATCTCCTTCCACCCCACCCCGCGCACCCCCGTCCCCAGCAATTTCATCACCGCCTCCTTCCCGGCAAAACGCACCGCCAGCACGGAAGCCTTGTGGGAATAGAACTCGATTTCCCTGGCGGTGTAGACCCGCTGCAGGAACCTCTCGCCATAGCGAGCCACTGCCTGTTCAATCCGGCCAATTTCGATCAGGTCAACGCCGAGGCGAAGCATGTCTTTATCAGCGAGAACAGGACTCGAAGGTCCTGCCAATCCCGAAACCGTAGGGCAGGCGTCTCGCCTGTCCAAAATTGTCGGCTTTGGCCTAAAAGTATACCATATTCCGTAGAACCGTAGCGGCACGGCATGCCGTGCCCTCCCCGCTACGCCCACCAGGGCCGTACGGCCGTAGCGGCACGCTGCCGCGTGCCCAACGCCGCGCAACGCCATGCCTGTCGGGAATCCACCGTCGCCACGCGGCGTGCCGAGACGGCTGTCTGGCAGCGATTCAGTCTGCTATAATGAAGCAACGGGCGCACAGTTTCTTGGCTTGGTCCGGCAGCCCATGTCTGGTGGTTCTGGCCCGGCCTCTGTGCCGGTACCGCAGGCCACCGTGCCTGCGTGGGCCGGCTTTCTGGCAAGTCCGAAACCCCGCAGCGGCTCGTCGGAGAGGCTATTGGCGAGATCGCCGGAACCGCCGCTCAACTCCGGCTAATTTCTGTTGCAAAGAAGGGCCCGCGTTGCTCAGCACTATCAGGGACAGGTCGCTACAAAAGGCGATAAACGCCACCATCACGGCCATCGCCGACGGCTACAAACCGAAGAAGATAATCATGTTCGGTTCTTTCGCCCGGGGCGATTACCACCACGGGAGCGACCTCGACCTCATCATAGTCAAGAATACGGAGCAGAAATTCCTGCGCCGCATGGACCGCATCGCCGACCTATGTCCCGAGGGGATAACCGTCGAGGCTTTCGTCTATACCGAAAAAGAGATGGCAGAGATGCTGTCCAGCGGCAACCGCTTCCTGGAGACGGCCCTCGAAGAAGGCAAGGTGGTCTATGAAGAACAACAATCAGACTGAAGCTGAACGGTGGCTGGGACAGGCTAAGGCCGATCTCGAAGTAGCCAGGTGGGACTTGAAGGGCAAGTTCTGGTGGGAGGTCTCGTTGTCAAGGTCGCATGTCAACCAGAGGGGCCGGAAGTAAGAGTAGGCCTCCTGACTCCCGAGACCTCCCGGCCCAACCCGAAGAAGTACGTCTTGCAGGAGATAATGATGTCTGAAACCGAATCGAACAAAAGGATTGCTGACGCCGACGCATTCACGCTTGAACTCTGGTATCTGGCGTCTCCCGATACTTACGAGCAGTTCTGGAAAGAAGGCATCAAAACGTCAGTTCTGCTCGCAAAGCTGATAAACAACTATCCCAGCATTCACAATAGCATCCAAAACGAAGACTTTCCCTGGGGAGCGTGGACAGATATCAAAAACGCCCGTGAGCAAGAGCGTGACTACTACGGGATCTACAGGATTGGACGTTGTAACAAAGTTATGTGATTTGATCAAGCCCACTTCCAGGTGACGTGTTTGGAAACCAACTGAAACTCAGGATTCAATGACAGGTATTCGGACCAGAGCTGCCGCCACATGGCGGGGTGGAAGACCTTGTTCAAGG
>JACQUA010000277.1 GCA_016210565.1 Chloroflexota bacterium | reverse complement strand
CTTGAACAAGGTCTTCCACCCCGCCATGTGGCGGCAGCTCTGGTCCGAATACCTGTCATTGAATCCTGAGTTTCAGTTGGTTTCCAAACACGTCACCTGGAAGTGGGCTTGATCAAATCACATAACTTTGTTACAACGTCGAACATTCGGATTTTGGAATTGTTTGGTACTTGGAATTTGGAATTTCTTCCTGTGGTGGGTTACGCTCGCGGCCTGGAGGGATGCCCGCCTGTGGGTCTTATCTATGGATGCCCGGCCAACCGCGAATGGAGTCTCCGCTCTCTTCACCCACCCTACGCGCTGTCATTGTGAGCGAAGCGAAGCAATCCCCTCCGCTTTGCGAGGGTCCGCTCCGTTCCGAGAGTCCCGACAGGTCGGGACAAGGCGGACCGGTTGGCTGGCCATCCCAGAGATTGCCGCGCTTCCCTCGCAATGACATTTTTTGATCATATCTTCTAATCTTCGAATCGTCTTTGGCTTGTTGGGTCTTGACAGACCATGCTAGAATAGCCGTCATGCCCATTTGTTCGGCGAAGAGAACAGCCATCTTGACGGTGGCAGCCAATTTGGTTAGAATTTACCCAATTCGGCGCACCTAATCCGGTCATATGTTAGATGACTTCAGTCATTGGCTTTGATAACCTCGGGGCGAGGTGCTCGTAGCCGGTGTAGAGTTGAGGTTCTGTGCGGCACCGGCTGATCAAGACCTGGAACAGGGGTCCCTATGGAGTTCGGCGATAGGGTAGTCCTTATCACGGGCGGGTCAAGCGGCATCGGGCTTGAGACGGGCAGGCTTCTATCGCAACGGGGCGCCCACGTGTGGCTGGCAGCCCGGGACAAGCAACGGATGGAATCGGCCCTGCGCCAGGTCGAGGCCGCCCGCCGGAGTCGGGGACAGCGATGCGGCGCTGTCCTGGCCGATGTTACCGACCCCGTCCAGGCGACCAGGGCGGTAGCCGAGGTGACCGAAACCTGTGGCAGCCCGGACATTCTGGTCAACTCGGCCGGGGCGGTCCATCCCGGGCTTTTTCGAGACACAGAAAACGCTGTCATGCAGCGCCTTATGGAAGTCAACTACTTCGGTACCGTGCATATGACTCGCGCCTGCCTGTCTTCGATGGCGGCCCGGCAGCAGGGCCATATTGTCAACATCTGCTCCGTCTACGGATTCATGGGAGGCTATGGCTATTCAGCCTATTGCGCCTCCAAGTTCGCAATCCGGGGGTTCACCGAAGCGTTAAGGGCGGAACTGAGACCCCTCGGCATCCGCGTTTCGATCGTTTTTCCCCAGAACACGGCGACTCCTCAGTTGGAATATGAAAACAAGTTGAAGCCAGACGTGGTCCGGGCTCTCGATGATACCCGCGTGATGAGTCCACAGGAGGTGGCGAGGGCCATCGTGCGCGGCATCGACCGCAGACAATACGTCATTATCCCCGGCGCCGAGGGCAAACTGCTTTTCTGGTTTAGCGGGCTGTCAACAACCGCATTGCATTGGGTTCTTGACCGGATGGTGGACAGGGCCTTGAAGAGACCGCGACAAAGGCAGGGATAATACTATGGACATCTTTGAGAAATGCTATAGCTTCACCAGCGCCAAAGAGGCCATGAGACTGGGCCTGTATCCCTTTTTTCTCCCTCTAACCGAAAACGAGGGCACGGTGGCGGAATACCGGGGTCACAGGCTGATCATGTGCGGCTCGAACAGCTACCTGGGACTGACCACTCACCCCAGGGTGCGGCAGGCAGCGAAAGATGCCATCGACCGCTTTGGCACCAGTTGCACCGGCTCCCGGTTTTTGAATGGGACCCTCGAGCTGCACGAACATCTCGAACGGGAGCTGGCGAAGTGGGTAGGGAAGCCGGCGTCCGTGGTCTTTTCGACCGGGTTGCAGACCAATTTGGGTACGATCTCCGCCATTGCCGGGCGGGGAGATGTGGTGATCCTGGACAAGGACGATCATGCCAGCATTGTCGATGGCGCCAGGCTGTCGTGGGGCGAGACGAAGCGGTTCCAGCACAACGACATGGCGGATCTGGAACGGGTGCTGGCGGCCGTGCCCGACGGGAAGGGGAAGCTGGTCGTCGTCGATGGGGTGTTCAGCATGGAGGGGGACGTGACGCCTCTGCCCGAACTGGTGAAGACCTGCAAGAAGTACGGGGCCAGGCTGATGGTGGACGATGCCCATTCCATGGGCGTGCTGGGCGGGGGGCGGGGCACCGCGGCCCACTTCGGTCTGACCGACCAGGTGGACCTGATCATGGGGACCTTCAGCAAATCTTTCGCCTCTCTGGGCGGGTTTATCGCGGGCGACGAGGATGTTGTTCATTATATCAAGCACCATGCCCGGGCGCTCATGTTCAGCGCCAGTATCACTGCCGCCAGCGCAGCGGCGGCCCTGGCGGCCCTGGAAGTCATGCGTGACGAGCCGGAGCGGGTGGCGAGGGTAAATCACATCGGCCACCGGATGCGCCGGGAGCTTCAGGATCTAGGATTCGATACAGGGCGGTCCACGACGCCAATAGTACCGATCATCATCGGCGATGACTACCAGACCATGATGGCCTGGCGGCTCCTCTTCGACCGGGGCGTCTTTGTCAACACCGCCATCCCCCCGGCGGTGTCCGAAGGCAGGCAGCTACTACGGACTAGCTACATGGCCACTCACACCGAAGAGCAGCTTGAATTCGTTCTGAGCGCCTTCAAGTCTGTCGTCAAACAGGTGTGGATGCTTCCTAAAGGCAACATCCGGAAGACGACCAGGGATATCGTGTCCGTGGGCGCCCGCTCAAGATAAATACCAAATTCCAAGCACCAAGTACCAAAGAAAATCAAAAATCAAAAGCCAAAAATCAAAATGACAAACCAAAATGCAAAAAGACGGGACGGGTTGGTATGTTGGCACTCGGGTACCCTGATCAGCCTGCGGTGCACATCACCAACGCCGCTCATCTGGTTTCCGTCCTGGCATTAGTCGAGCCGTTTTTGACTTTTCATTTGTCATTTTGCATTTTCAGTTTTGGCGTTACTGCAAAAAGCCATTTTACCGGCAAAACGGGCGGAAAATCAGATTCAAAAAACGGTCCAAAATTCCCATTGTTGACCTTTTTGCAGTAACGCCAGTTTTGAGATTTGAATTTCTTTTGGAATTTGGCCATTGGAATTTGGAATTTGTTTGGCGTTTGGTGCTTAGATTTTGGAATTTCCTTCCAGCGGAAGGTCGTATATCCTCCACGTCTTGTACCGCTTTCCCCCCATAAACTTCGCCGCCCGCAGGACCAGGTCGTTGTTCTCCAGCAGCATCGATGCCTCGCATTCGAGGTACCCCCGCGCGGCGGCGTATTCCCTCGTTTCATAAAGTAGCAGGGCATCGATGCCCAGGTTGCGGAAGCCGGGACGGATGCCGAAGAACATCAGCCGGGTGCGGGGTATGTGGCGTCGCCCCAGGAGCAGCCGTCCCACCCGTACCAGGTCAGAGTCGCCGTACCAGCGCCACCGCGGCCGCAAGGGGCAGTACGGGTCAGGCAGCATGCCGAGCACCGCCGCCGGCTCACCCCTGACGAAGGCAAAGCGGATCATCCCCGGGTCGACTATCAGGCGCAGCGAATCAGCCAGGGAATCCGCCTCTTCCTCAGTAATGGGCAGGAATCCCCAGTTCCTGGACCAGCTATCGTTGTATATCCTCACTATGAGACGGACTTCGGCGGCTAACTCTTTGAGCCGGAGGGGGCGGGTTTCCACTTCCCGGCGGCGGCGCACCCGCTCGACCAGGTTCTTCAGCCGGGGCGAAACCGGCGCTTGCACGTCGAACGTGTGAGCGTAATAATCTTTGGCCTTGACGAAGCCGTATCTTTCCAGGAATTCGGCGTAGTAGGGGGGATTGTGGGTCAACTCCACCGTGGGTGGATACTGGAACCCATCAACCAGGATGCCCTGGCGTTCGTGGGTGGCGTTGGAGTATTCGCCCGGTCCCCGGAGAACGATCATTCCCCTTTTTGTTACCCATTCCCGCGCCTGGTCGAAGAGGGCCCTGGCGACATCGTAGTCCCGGACAACTTCAAAGAAGCCGAAGAAACCGGTGCCCGTGCCGTGGAAATCGTTGAAGCGATGGTTGATGGCCGCCGAAATTCTGCCGGCCGGCTGGCCGCCGCGCCAGGCTACAAAATGGGTGACCGCGGCATGTTTGTGATAGGGATGTTGCGGCGTCAACAGACCGGTGAGACCGAGCAGACGGTTGCCCAGGAGGTCGCCTTCCAGGGGTGGGGTCCAGCAGGGGTCGCCTCGGTAGAGTCGCCACGGCAGGCTGGCAAATAGCTTGATCCGGGCGCTGCCCAGGGGGATTTCCTCGATCTCCAGGGATAAGTGTGGCATTCTCAGCCTCTGACTAGGGAAGTTGGTTCCGGTACCACAGGGCGCCGAACCTGTGAGGGCCCGGATCAGGGCCAGAGTGAATTGGTTGCACCGTTGACCGCTGGATGCCCTCGCATCCCCACAAACGCTACTTCATGATTCCGAGCCTTTTCAGGTCTACCTCCGTCCACCGGGCCTGGTTTTCAATCATGCTCTGCAAGGTCTTCGTTGGGAACGTATCGCCGGGGTGTGAAAAGAAACCGTGACCCTCCTGCCGTCTTGATGGCGGTAGCGGCGGTGGGAACCCCTCTGTGGCCTTAAGTTGAATCCGTCCACTCAAGGGAGGAAGCTATTTCACGGGCCGCTACTCCTCTGAGCTTGCTCCAATCGATGGGCATACCTAAACGGTCACCATCGCCCTGGGTCCGGCAAAGACCTGGACTTCTCCTTCAGGTTCTTCCGGGATGCGATCTTTGTCCTCTTTCAACTCATCAATAACCATTTCCACAACTTCCCGGATGTTCTTCAATGCCGCTTCTTCCGTGTAACCCCATGTCGCCGCCCCGTATCTTTCGAGGAAGGGACAATAGGCATGCCATCGGTCTTCATCCGGCTCAATGACTACCCTGAAAAGGTACGATCTTACCTGTCTTCGCCCTCGTGGTTTTGTCAGCGGTGCACTCATGCTTCCAACGGATCCGGTTCAAGGAAAACAAATGAAACTGGCTTTCATGGCGAATTTTAGAGGACGGCCAGGAAAATAGCAACTTTGCGGTAAAAAGGGGTGGGTGGGGGCGCGGATGCCTTGTCTCGGGTACCACAGGCCGCTGTGCCCGTGAGGGCTGGCTCTCGGCCGTGTGCATCTATTTTGTTGTCAGCGGCCACGGTGAGGCCTGGCCCCGGGGCTCTACGACAGTAAGGGGTGAGCCGGATCGACAATTGACATAGGTCTCATCCGGCCCTCACAGGCGGGACGCCTGTGGCACAACGCCTGTGGCACGCCCAGCCCCTCTTGACAAAAGATATTATATATGTTATAT
>JACQUA010000276.1 GCA_016210565.1 Chloroflexota bacterium | reverse complement strand
GGGTATGACACGGCAGTAGGGGAAAGAGGCGGCAACCTCAGCGCCGGCCAGCGCCAGTTTATCTGCCTGGCCAGGGCCATCCTGGCGAATCCACCCATCCTGATACTGGATGAAGCCACCTCCAATGTGGATACCAACGCCGAACGCGTGATCCAACAATCGCTGCGCCGTCTGGTCCAGGGGCGCACCTGCCTGATCATTGCGCACCGGCTTTCTACAGTAACCGGCGCCGACCGGATCATCGTCCTTGAGAAGGGTAGAATCGCCGAAGCAGGGCCTCACCAGGAACTTCTGACAAAGCAGGGGCTCTACTACCAGATGTTTCATGCTTCAGGGCCGTTGGAGTCGGCAACTTAGATCGGCGGCAACGGGTCGCCGAAGACTCAGGACACTTCATACGGTAATATTAACCCAAATCATGCATGGCTTCGGGCGGGGCGTAGCCCATGGCTTTAGCCTTGCGGGGTGGGGAAAAGTGAAGCGTGCAGATAGACCATGCATAATCCGGGACTAATATATCCCGTAACAGGAGAGCAAACGCTGAATGGCCTTGACGACAGGGAGATTTTCATCTGAGTAAAGGAGGCAGGCATATTGTCCCACCGGGGTGAACAAAGCATTACCTTAACCTTCCAACCTTATGAACCTTACAAACCTTACAAACCTTATAAACTTTACAAACCTTGTTATTTCGGCTTCGACCAGTCCGGGTGCTCGGCCACCTGCGTGATGCCCATGTTGACCACGTCCAGCATGTGGTGGTAGATGAAGGCAATCCACTCGGCGGGCCTGTTGGGGTCCTTGTTGAAGTGCTGGTGTTCGATGCCGCCGGGTTTTACCGGCAGAACGATGAGATCGCCGGCCTCCCAGTCGTAGCGGACGCCGTCCACGACGGTGTAGCCCTCCCCATCCAGCACAAAGATGGATAGCCCGCCTTGGTGCACGTGTTTGCCCGAGTGGACCTTGATGTGGTTGATGAAGATATGCCAGCCCGGGGTGCTCACCTTGTCCCAATCGGTCCGGTGGAGGAGGAACTTGATGACCCCCTGCCGGTTCTGCTCGTAGCTGATGTCCTTGCCCTTGATGATGATCTTCCCCTCCGCCTTCTGCTTCATCCGCTCCGCCAGGGCCCGGACGCCGATATCGTACTTGGTCTCCTCGGGTTCCTGGCCCCTTTTCTTTTCCAGTATTCTTTCAACCATGAAGTAGCCCCCTTCAAAGATTCGCTGGCCCATTTTACCCCATCCCGCCGCCATTTCAAAAACGGCGCTTGGACCGGCCGGGTTGGCGGCGGCGCTTCCGATAGCGATGATCAGCGTGTCAAATCACATAACAATGTTACCGAAGGGGGGTCTGTTGAATCATGTAAGATGTTACCGAGCGGGGTGTCTGTTTCTTCTGGGGATTGGCCATCTGGTTTCTTGTTTTCTTCTGGTAAGCCTGATAGAGTTGCTCTAACTTTGCATCGATGCTCCTTTTTAGCTGGACTGGATTTAGCCTATCGTGGAGTTGCCGGAGTTGTTCTTTCTCCTCGTCGGACAGCTGGCCGGATTCGATGAGCCGTTGGTACGGGGTTTTGGGCTGGTCGTACTTTCTTTTGAGCCGGCCGCCAATTTTTTCCTTTCGCACCAGCTTCATCACCGGCTGGAAGAGGTTCTTATACAGTCTCAGATCCGCATACAGGTCATTGAGGACTGCCAGCTCATCCAGGGTGTCGTGTCTCAGATAGCCCACCACTTTTCTGACGTGGGTCCAGTTCTTCTCCTCGATGTAGGCGTTGTCGTTCTTGTGGTTGGCGCGGGAGCGGGTGAAGAGAAGCTGGCCTTCCCCGTTGCAGTACCGGAACAGGATATCGTTGATGAACTCCTGGCCGTTGTCTGAGTCTATTCCCTTCCACTGGAAGGGCGTCCTGGCCCTTATCCCTTTCAGGGCCTCAAATACCCTGGTCTGGGCTTTGCCCATGATGGCTTGCCCTTCCCACCACCCGGAGGAGATTTCGGTGGCGCTGACAGTGTTGATGTATTGTCCCATGGTGGCAGACCCGCAGTGGAACACCGTGTCTACTTCTAAATAGCCCACTTTGGAGGTATCCCACTGCGTCAGTCTGACCTGTATCTTCTGCTTCAAAAGATAGGCCGGGCCCGCACCTCCCCTGGACCTGGCCAGGTGCAGGGTTTCCCTCTGATGCTTCAGCTTTCTATCGATAGTCGCCGGGCTGATTTTGACCAGCTTGTCGGCCACTTCGTCCGGGACCTTCAGCTCTCCCATTTCCCGCAGCTTCGCCACCTCCGTTTTCAGCACCGGCTCAAGCCTCTGCCCGCAGGGGTGGTCAAAGACCTCCCACACCTCGGCCAGGGCCGCTCTTACAGCCCCGTCATATACGATCCCCCTCCTCCCCCGGGGTTTGTCGCCAGGGCCATCAGCGGCCCTCAATCGCCTGATGGCATGCTTGCGACGCTGCCCCGTATTGGCGCAGTATTCATCCAGTATCCGGGACTTCTCATCCCTGATTTTCGCCTGGCGGTATCTTTCTTTGAGCACCGTTACGTACTCGTTTCTGGAATGCATGTCCATTGTGATGTAGCCTGTTTGCCTGCTGGATCGTTCCGGAAATGACCGGGCTACATCTTACTCCTTTCTTGGTCGCTCGGTAACATTTTTCGTGATTTAACAGACATGCCTTGGGTAACATTTTAGATGATTCAAATCAGCGCTTGCGCATTGCACGCAAAGTGATATAATTCGATATTGCATTCTTCCCATCATGCAACAAAGAGAGGGCCAAGTGGAGAGCAATCAGCCTACTCAACATATCAAACTAGGAAGCAAGCTGAGTGCAGAGCAAACGCGAGCAACCGCCCGTGGATGGTTTCCTCAACTCCCGCGCCATCATCGAAGCCGTCAAACCCTACGGCTGGTACCATGACTTCCCGAAGTCCATCTTCATCAGCCCGGAACTGGCCGAACGGGTGAAGGGGAAGTGGGGGAAACAACTGGGTATTTGACGAAAAAGACAGAGGCATCAAGAAAAGAGGGAAAGGAGGAATGTCATATGCAATGTCCCAAGTGTGGAAACGAAGTACCAGACACCGGTCGCTTTTGTGGTTCTTGTGGAACCGCCCTGCTGTCAGCGTGTCCCGTCTGCGGCCACGGCAATCCACAAGCGCAGCGTTTCTGCGAACACTGCGGTTCGGAAGTAGCCTCTGCTACTCCTGGCCTCCTGCTGGACAAGGCCCTCGCATGGAGAGATACATTTGAGCGAATGGGGTGGTGCGAAGACCCTGCCAACGCAATTCCTAATGATTTTGGGTGGCGGGAATTCCGCAAGGATTGGCTCGACAACATTCTGCCAACCTGTTATTCAACTCTGCGAGAACACGGCATCCCTGAAGCTCACACCCGCGCTGAACCCTGGGTATTCTTCTCCCCTCTTTTTTCTACTAAACTTCTTGATACTGAGTGGAAGATCGATAACTTTGAAGCGAGGGTACCCGGGGCCGAATACGTGGAGGGAGCTGGCTTCCTGCTGGCCACCCGCTGCCGTTTGGTTTTTGTCCAAAGGAAGGTGAACAACCCCATTGCCGGCAACGTAGAGGCAAAGCAGTTCAAGGTATATCGGTGGCTTTACCGGGACATCAACCAAGCCCAGGTGAAGGAAAATGGAGACGTTAGACTATGGACGGAAAAAGGCGACTCCATTTACCTCCACATCAACACAAAAGGGGTTCGATTTATTGACCGGGCCATCGCCGCCAGCACAGCCGGTAGCCAGCGCCAGGGTCAATATCTGGTAGCCGCTTCAAATATCGCCTCCGCGAATCAGGCAAAAATGGGCTTCTTGGAGGTGATCCAGGAATTCTGCCGCGACATCATTGCCGTTGGTCCGCCGCCACTGCACTAGGGAGCTTTGCAAGGCGACGCCTTGCAAAGCCAGCTTGCCGCGGGGCGGATCCCACCATCCCCAAGTACAGAACTTACGTTTTCAAAACTTCGCGGGGTGTCTTGCTGCCTCGGTCGGTCCTATCGAAATCGGTGTCAAAACTCAAAGTCAGGTTGTACTTTTCCGCCGCCACGTACTGGTAAGCATCATCGAAATCCAAATTGAATTTCAGGGACACGTCAACAATATCCCGCATGTCATTCAATCCAAGACGTAATATCTGAATTCCTTTTTTGGTCAACAAGTCGTCGGCAAGTTCCACAAAGGCCTCGTGCATCTTTCTTCGAAGAAGAATAATGCCGGTGGAATAGAGCGAGAACTCAGTAGGTGCAGGACCCCGCGGGGTGCATTCACGAGAAGTCTTTTTACGTCCTCTCCTCTGGTCTGCCGCAGAAGAACCTCAATCAAGAGGTTGGTGTCAACGAGATACACTAATCCCCCCACCATTCAGTGGCCTTGTGTTGCAGCTCCACGGATGTGTATTTATCCCGCAGATCCTCGAGTGCCCCTTCCCACTTGAATTCGAGTTTGCCCCCTGCCTTCTTCACCTGTTTTTCCAGTAATAATTTCACAAAATCTTCAACTTCCTGCTGCAGTTCCGGAGGCAGTTCCTTAATCATTTCTTCAAGCTTACTCATTGTCTTGCTCCCGCAGGTATTCAATGACGCAGTGATGGGGCAGGTTCCACCTGTGCCTGGATGTTCTTCCCGCTGGCGCGCCTGCCGGAAATAATGATACCACATGTATCAAGCGGGCGCTGACGCCGGTGCGCCCCTTTTCACATATGATAAGATGTCCGAGGTGCACCGGGTCGAAGGTCCCGCCGAAGACTCCTGTTCGCATCGCCTTACAGAGGCCACTGCCACTCCCACTCCACCCTGCCGCAGCGCACGCGGTCCCCGACTTTTACGCCTTCTTTTTTTCAGTAGCCTGGCCACCCCGGTGGGCCCGTCCGGGTCCTTGTTGAAATGCTGGTGTTCGATGCCGCCGGGTTTCACAGGGAGGACAATCAGGTCGCCGGCCTCCCAGTCGTAGCGGACGCCGTCCACGACGGTGTAGCCTTCCGCGTCCAGGACAAAGATAGATAGCCCGCCCTGGTGCACGTGTTTGCCCGAGTGGACCTGGATGTGGTTGATGAAGATATGCCAGCCCGGGGTGCTCACCTTGTCCCAATCGGTCCGGTGGAGGAGGAATTTGATGACCCCCTGCCGGTTCTGCTCGTAGCTGATGTCATTGCCCTTGATGATGATCTTCCCTTCCGCCTTCTGCTGCATCCGTTCCGCCAGGGCCTTGACGCCGATATCGTATTTCGTCTCCTGGGGCTCCTGCCCCCTTTTCTTTTCCAGTATTCGTTCTACCATGAGTTGCCCCCTTCAAAGATTCAATGGCCTATTCTACCCCATCCCGCCGCCATTTCAAAAACCGCCAGCCGGCCCGTGCCGGCCGGCTGCACGAAATGATGAAAAGCTGCCCCCCGGTTGGATACAAATGGATTCCTCTTTCTGGCTCATCTTTGGAGGAAACGGAACGCTGGCACTTGCTGCTGCCGTCATGGTATACTCCGTCGGTGGTAAGCAAGACACAACGGGGGACCTCACATGACCAAGTATGTCGCTAAGCGCGACAAGAAGAAACGGCGAGTTTTCATTTCACATGCAGCGGAAGATTACTGGGTGGCGAAATGCATAGAGAGGAAAATAGCTGGAACGGGAGCCACAACGTTTCTGGCGGAGAATCATATGACTGTGGGCAAGGATTTTCCGAGCCGTATCCGCCATGCCATTGAAGATGCAGACGAATTCGTCGTCTATTGTACGCCCTGGGCCATCAAGAGACCCTGGGTCTTGTGGGAGATGGGGGCAGCCTGGGAACTAGTATATTGTTTCAATAAAATATATACATTAGAACGAATGGGCAAAATCGAATTTCTTCCACTGATGGACAACGGGGGAATCGTTGATTTCCCTGACTCCCAGGAGGATTCTTTCTCTGAGTTCCTGTT
>JACQUA010000267.1 GCA_016210565.1 Chloroflexota bacterium | reverse complement strand
GTCACCCTGAGCGAAGTCGAAGGGTCTTTCGGTCTCGTATTCTCCCCGAAAGATTCTTCGCGTGCGCTTTCAATGACATCGATGTCATTCCATGTGTCCGGCAGCCTTCCGCTGCCTACTGAAGCTCAGAATGACATTGGAATCGCTGTCACCCTGAGCGAAGTCGAAGGGTCTTTGTTCCATTATAACGCCTTTTTGCGCAACTAAGCACTAGGTACTCGTGGAATGGAAGTTTTGCCCGGCGCTGGCGATGCCACGGCTGGTTCCGTGGGCAGCGATCATGCTTTCGATATTCTGACCCTTACGCAGGCATCGATGCCGGAAGAGACCGGGTCCTTGTACGCCTCTCCAAAGGGCAACAAACAATTAAAGTTATCGCCTTTCTTCGCACCCTTGGGCTTGCTCTTAGCCCAGCCACCAAAATGGCTCGAAATGCCCACCACTTCAGGATGTATGCACTCGGTTACTTTTGCTTCGCGTATCACACTACCCGCCTGGGATTCCACACAGACACGGTCTCCGTCAGAAATACCTTTCTTCCGGGCGGTGGCCGAGTTTATCCAGGCCTTCATGACGTATGGATTGAGTTGAGCGACCTCGTGTAACCACGGGTTCCAGGAAGTGATCGATTGGCTGTGGGTCGCTATGCGGAAATTGACCGCATATAAATCGTAGTCACCCGGATTACTGTAAGCCGGGCAGGGCTTCCAATTCGGCAAAGCTTCATAATCACCCAGTTCCCATTTCAAACCCATTTTCTCCGTAACTTCACCCACCATCCTTCCCGCCTCTAGCATATTCTCGTAGTAAATAGGGATACGCACCTTGAGGAGGTTCATGGGAAAAATTTCGTCGTTTTTCCTTTTAATATTGAAAAAGCCATGCTCCTTGAACCAGCTCAGATCCTTGTCATCCCCCAATTCGCTTTTAATGTACCTATCATATATCTCTTCTCTGGTGTATTTTTTCGATGGGTCCAGCTTGTACTGTCCCTTAAGACCGAAACTATGATTGTAAGCTTCGTATAACTTTCCCAGGAAGCCCATTCTCTCCGCCAATTCTTTCAACACGTCCGGCCAATCCCTGGCTTCGCCGGCAGGCTCCACCACCGGCTGTCTCAGTCCCCACATGAAATGACCCGACTGGGGAGTATTGCTCCACGCCAACGTGCTGGGGAAGACCTTGTACTTCTCCAGGAAGTGGGTATCAGGAAGAGCGATGTCGGCAAACTCAGCCACTTCATCCATGTGCGTCCCGAAGAAGAAGACGAACTTAAACCTCTGGAGCGCCTGTGCGGTGACCTCCTTATTAACACCACCGAGGAACAGGTTGCGTCGGACTACCAGAAGCGCCTCGGGTTCATAGGGCAGCCCGAACCGGCTGCCCTCCAGGGTCGAAGTCAGGATGTTGGGCGCCAAACTGGTGGCGATGGGATATAACTCTTCTTGAGAAACCGTTTTGGGTGGCGTCACTTTGAAACCGTAGAACCTGCCGCCTCGATGCATGAGTTTCTGCGGAGGAACAATAAGGCCGTCGTGGGCGCCAGGCTCCCAACTCCAGTCAGGACCTATGAGATTCATACCCCGATGGCTTCCGAGCGAGTAGAAGGCGCCAACGATAATGTTCAGCGTTTGTATGGCCAGCGCTACCCCGACACCATGCTTGTGAGCACCGGCGCCCCTGTAAATATTGGCAGCGACGGGTCTCAGTGGATACTGTTGTCCCCCCAGAGTAGCCGTGGAGCCGATGCTGGCCGCCGTCCCAAACTCACCTGCCAGCCTCCGAATGGTATTTGCGGGGACGGTGGTTATCCCTTCCGCAAATTCAGGGGTGTAGCTCTTGACATGTTGCTTCAGCAATTGAAAGGACGGCGTCACTTCTGTCCCCTCAACCACATACTTGCCTTCCAGGGCAAATTCCCCCACCTGGCTATCGTAAGGCTTTGGCTTGCCTTCTTTGGCATCCCAAACCATGGGCTTGCCGTCCTGACGAACATAGTACCCATCAGCTTTGACCAGATAAGGGGCGTTGGTATGTCGGCCAAGGAATTCCTTATCATAGATACCAAGTTCATTGAGGAGAACGTCTATCATGGCTAGAATGAGAGCCCCATCAGTACCCGGACGTATCGGCACCCACTCGTCGGCTTTGGCCCCCGAATTGTTACATAGTGGATCTACAACAACTACCCGCATTCCCCTGGCGCGAGCCTCCGCCACATTCTGCGCGGTTATATTAGGCATCAGGCCTGCTCCGAATCCGGCCTGGTTGCCGAAAAGCATCAGGTATTTGCAGTATGTGGGATCAAAATCGCAGTGAAAAGTTCCGTTAGTGAGGTACATGGAGGAATGAAGATAGTTGCCACAGAAGTAAACGTGCCACGTATATTCGGGGGTTCCAAAAGCCCGAGCAAACGGCACGTCAGTTCGCGGTGGGTCATCAAAGTTAGCGATCAACAGCTTTCTCGGGTCCTCTTTTCTCAGCTTACCTAAGCGCTGCGCGAGGGTATCCAATGCCTCCTCCCAGGTGATGGGCTGCCACCCCGGATCGACGCCTATTCCTTTCTTTGGGTTTGTACGTTTGAGAGGAACCTTCAAACGATTGGGATCATAAAGGCCCATGATGGCAGCATGTCCTCTAGCACAGATCTTGCCCCGGCTGCTCGGGCAGCCCGGGTCTCCCTCGACCTTCACTATTACTCCATCCACTCTGTGGGCCAGGATTCCACATTGTCCGAGACATACATCGCAGGAGCTGTGAATCCAAATATCTTCTGTTCGTTTAGCTACCACTGATGTCCTCATTTCCGTTCCTTCTGTACTATCAAGTTTTTTCGCGGCTCATCCCATTTCATGCATGTGCTATTTGGATGCCTCACTTTTCCCCGCCCCGCAAGGCTACGCCCCCCGCAGCGCGTGCACAATTCGGGATCATTCAATTCTGATTCGCCTCGAAAACATCAACCGTGTCCCATAGATCTGCTAACTGCGGAGGCATCCGGAAGTCAAGCCAAATAATAGACGTTTGGCCTCGTTCCCAGCTCTTCTCGCAGCCGGCGAAACGAACGACCGGAGGATAGGGCGCGGCTCACCGGACTGTTAGGGTCGTCGAAGTCTCCAAAGGTGATGGCGCTGGTCAGGCACGTCTGCTCGCAATATGGCCGTAGCCCGTTGTCCAGCCGTTCGACGCAGAAATCGCATTTTTGGGCCGCACCGGGGACGTGGTCAGCATACTTTCTCTGTTCAAAAGGCGTCGGACCATCAGTAAAATAGCTGCTTCTACCGTCCCAGACGGAACGGGCATCGTAGGGGCAGGCTACCATACACGCCCGGCAGCCGGAACATTTCTTGCCGTCAATCAGCACCAGGCCCTTCCCGTCCCGGTGGGTAGCTCTGGTAGGACATATGTCCAGGCAAGGCGGATCTTCGCAGTTCATGCAACGGGTCGGAATGAAAATACGCCTTGCCGTTGGGAAAGTTCCCTCTTCCTTTTCCAGCACCTTATTGTAGAAGATGCCGGGAGGCGTCCCTTTTTCCGCCTTGCACGCCAGGACGCAGGTGTTGCAGCCGATGCATAGCTTCAGATCTATTACCCACCCTAATCTCATTTCGGTTCCTTTACGTTAAGTTTACACAGCTATCTGCTGGCTGGTAGCCCGTCGTGACAAGGTATCGTCACGGCCGATTGGAGAGAAGTCACGGCATGGTCGCAGAGTGATCCCCTCCAGCCATTGCTCCAAATAGTGAGACCTCATCCCCGTCTTGAACCAACTGGTTGTGCCCTGCTATTTGATTATTAACTGCGGCGAGCATCACCTCAGTCTCGCCAACACCCAGCTTTGTGGCCAACCTGGCTATGGTCATCTCGGGTTCGAACTCAACCTGGATAGGGAGATTAACATCGGCGTTGTCCCAATGTTTTCTCAACGTTGTATACAACCTGACGTTAATCATTCCATGCCCGGGGTTGATATTACGTCAAACTGCGATCGAGCAATTCTTCCAGCCCCAATTGCCTTAGCTTCTCTCTCGTCGGAATACCTGTCTCAACGTCCCAACCACAGATTCTATAGTAATCGTCTACGAGTCCTTCTAGCTCTACTACCTGGCCCTTGTTAGGCCCATTACCCGGGCTCTCACAGAGTAATCTGGCAGGCAGGGTATCCCAACTCCGCCGCAGACCTTCTCTGACGTTGAAGAGGCGCTCCAGGTTGCTTCCCCGTTCGGCTATTGCATATGCCTCTTCCTGGCTCCACCCAAAACCCGTGGCCGCGTTTAACAACTCCAGACTGGCCTCGTTGCTGACCGATCCGTGCACGAAGACACACATCATCATCGAATCAGATAAGACCCTCTTGTCCCCGCTGGCCTTCGTCAGCGCTGCCTTCCCCTGGTTTGAAAAACGGGCCTCGCCAGTTCTGAGTTCCGCCATGGACAAGCTGTTGGCTCCCGCACTTGTCTTGTGGCAACCGCCACGAGGCCCGCAGGCGTACACCAGCGCCACGCTCTTGGCGCCCCTCGGGTCATAGCCCGCTATCTCCATTCCCTTGGCGTGCATGGCAAAAGCATCGGACCCCTTACCAAGGATTTGTGCCATCCTCTTGGTGCCCATAGAGAGAAGTTCGCCAAAGCCCTGACGGTAGGCGGTATCCCGAACCAGTTTCGGGAACAGGTCTGATCTGCCAAACCTGAGCTCTTCTCCCCCCAAATCGTCCCTGTTTATTATCCCCTTTTCGTAGCATTCCATTGCGAAAGCAATGGATACCCCCATAGATATGGTGTCAAGACCGTACCGGTCACAAAGGGAATCGGCTTCAATCACGGCAGCGATATCGGATACGTCGCAACAGGCGCCGAAGGAGTAGACCGTTTCGTAATCAGGGCCTTCTGAGATCGCACCTGCGTGCCGGCCTTCGGTTACCAAATTTATCTTGCTGCACTTCACATTGCACGGGGGGGCACATCGGACGTCCTTCTTCACAAACTTCTTTCGCCACGTTTCCGGAAACAACTCTTTGGCCTCAGCGGAAGTTCCGTTTTGCCAATTGCGCCAGGGAACAATCCCTCCAGCGACGAGCGGCGACGTTCCGAGGTTGCTACCGTACAGCGTAAACCCTTCCCGCATCCGCGGGTTCTTACTGATGTCTTGAAAAGCATGCTTTACCGCAGACTTGAACGCTTCGTGATCGGCAACTTCGACCTGCTTGGACCCGCCGACTGCCATGGCTTTGAGGTTCTTGGACCCCATTACCGCACCGGCGCCCCCCCTCCCCGCCACCCTTCTCTCATTAACGATGCTGGCATACGGAATCTGTCTTTCTCCCGCAGGACCAATACAGGCAACCCTTATCTTGGTGCTCCCTGATTCTTCTTTGATGAACTCCTGGGTAGCGTCTGTGGGCATCCCCCAGATTTCTTTGGCATCCTTGATTTCAACTTTATCGTCCAGGATCAATATGTAGACAGGCTTTTCCGAACTCCCCTCTATTACCAGCAGATCGTGTCCTGTCCTCCTGAACTCAGGACCGAAATAGCCTCCGGAAACGGAAGACAAGAATAGACCGGTAAGGGGGGACTTCGTATGGACGGCGTACCGGCTGGTCCCGGGGGCGGACGTTCCAGTTAGAGGCCCAACCCCCAAAAGGATCTTGTTCTTCGGCGATAGTGCGTCGATACCGGGAGCCATCTCCTCATATAAGAATTTGTCTCCCAAAACTCGGCCGCCCATAAATGTCCTCACGTCTTCTTCAGCTATTATTTCCCGCTGAATCTTTCCAGTGCCGACATCTATTCTTAGCACAACTCTGTCCGTCTTACGGGTCATTTGTTCACCTCGGGTAAAGTTCTTCCAAAGGGTTGAAATCCATGACTAGCGCTTCGTTGCGAGAAAAGGCGTAATAATGACCAAAGACCCTTCGCCTGCCCCTTCGCTTTGCTCAGGGCTTCGGCGGGTGACAGCGCTTCCGATTGTCATTCTGAGCGAAGCGAGCACAGCGAGCGTAGTCGAAGAATCTTTTGGGGTGGAGCGCGAGGCGATCCCGACCAGTCGGGACGAGTTAGCCCAGGGTGACAGGCCATTTTCGTAGCAATCGTCTAGCCGCTATTTGCCGCCGGCCACAAATAGCCCCACTTGTTCATGACACGGTTCCTCAGTTCATCGCTCGCCCTGTTGACCTTCGGAAAATCCTTTTTCCAGTGATAAGGCCGGCAGGCCAGCATTATGGCCCTTGAATTGGTCGTGTCGCCCTTCGCTTTTCTTTCCGGAGAGATTGTAGGGTCAAGAGCGCTGCTCCAGCAGCCAGCAACGATTTCTATCGTTGTGGCTGGGTCGCAACGGGTGGCCAGAGCCCATAGCACATCTTCGTCATTGGTCGGATCTATGTCCTCATCGACCACGATAACGAAACGTGACTGGAAAGCGCCGGCGGGAACCGATGTTGCCGCCATGCCTACCTGCTTGGCGTGTCCCGCATACTTTTGTTCAATCGCGATGACATTAAGGTAATGAGAGCCACCCGCCCTCATCTGCCAGACTCCCTTTATTCCGGGGATGCCCAACTGTTCTAACTGAGACCAGATGTTGCTTGCCCTCAGGACATATGTCGCCACGCCACTGCCGGGTGGCTTCAAAGGCGGCGCGCCCATTATGATAGGGTCGTTGCGATGCATTATCCTTTTTACCTTGATGATCGGCTCGTTGCGGGTGCCGGACGCATAGTATCCTGTCCATTCACCAAAAGGCCCCTCCTTTCTCGACTCGACTTCGGGAGGTGGGCAATCACCTTCAATAACGATTTCAGCGTGGGCCGGAATAGGTAGCCCGGTGTATTCTCCCCTTATTACTTGAAGAGGTTCTCCAAGGAGGGCCCCCGCAACGCCATATTCTTCAACCCCCCAGGGGGAAAATAGAAAGGAGGGCAGCCACACCAGGGGATGAGCGCCAAACGCCACTGCCACGGGACAGGACTTTCCCTTTGACCAGTATTTCTGGCTGATAATGCGGCCTTGTTTCCCCGGTGAAACATACAAACCGACGGTATTTCGGTCATGAAGTTGCACTCGGTACGTCCCAACGTTAACCCAGCCCGCTTCGGGGTCTTTCATGATCACCATATCACCCGTTCCCAAATAACGCCCCCCATCGTACTCATGCCACTTGGGCACAGGTAATTTGAAGAGATCAACTTCTCCTTCCCTGTACACGTTCTCGGTAATGGGTCCTTTTGTTACGTATACGGGGGGCACACTCTTAAGCTCCTTGAACTTGTCCTTTATCAGCCGGACTAACTCCACATTGAGAATAGCCGCTGGAAAACCAAGAGCTGCTGCCAGGCGTCTGGGCGTGGCGATGAGATTGGTGACAATTCGATAGCCCGGTGGGTAGCCCTTAATGTGGACGAAAAGAAGGGCAGGGCCGTTCCTTTCGTCGGACAGCTCTGTAATAGCCCCAATCTCTAAATCCGGGTCGGCTTCGTCCACCTGCCGCAGTTCGTTCAAATGTTCCAAGTAGGTGATGAAAGGTCTCAGGTCCACTCGTCCCTCCTTCAATCCATTTCCCAAACAGGGAGTTGGGTACCAGTCTTACTTCGAGACCGTGACTTCCTGGACCAGCGCAGATCCGCCGTGTGCGGACCAAGAATCATCGTTCACGACTATCAGAACACCCAATTATAGCACGCGTGTCAATGCGCCTGACGCCTTGACCTTCGTGAATCCGTAAATTGCCAGGCGTATTGACATACCTGATATAATCCGTCTAGTGGACGAATCGCTATTGTTTGATGGAAGTTTACGGGTATTCACTGAAATAAAAAGAAGAAGGGGGGCACAGAGTGACCGAGAACATCAGGTATGGATCAGATCTGGTTGTCGATCTCTTGAAGCGTTTGGGGATAGAGTATGTAGCGTTTAACCCCGGTTCCAGTTTCAGAGGGATTCATGATTCTCTCGTCAACTACGGCTCCGGCAATCCCCAGATTTTGCTCTGCCAGCACGAAGAAATCTCGGTGGCCATTGCTCACGGTTACGCCGTAGCTGCCGGGAAGCCCATGGTGGCTATCACTCATGACCTGGTGGGACTCCAGCATGCTTCGATGGCTATCTACAATGCCTGGTGCGATGGCGCGCCCGTGATCGTTTTGGGGGGCGGCGGCCCCATGGATGTGAGCAAGAGGAGGCCATGGATTGAGTGGGTCCACACTGCCCTGGTCCAGGGAAACCTGATCCGGGACTTCGTAAAATGGGACGACCAGCCCTACGGGACTACAAGTGTTGTGGAGAGCCTCATCAGGTCATATCGTCTTGCTACTGCCAAACCCCGGGGTCCTGTCTACATCGCTCTTGACTCTGACTGGCAGGAATCACCCGTCGAGAAAGGCCTTGAAATACCGCCCCTCAGGGGCATGGTTCAGTCCGCGCCCATTTCGCCGGATCAAGCTGCCCTCGAGAAAGTTGCGGCATGGCTCTGGCATGCCGAGTTCCCTCTGATAATAGCTGATAGGCACGGGCCTGATCCGGACGCAGTAGGCTCCCTGGTGGAACTGGCAGACATGACCGGTACACCGGTCATCGACATGGGGAGGCGTTTCAACTTTCCCGGTACAAGCCCTCTGGATTTGGCCGGCGCGGAGGCTGACCTCATCCCTCGCGCGGACCTTGTTATTCTACTCGAAGCGGAGGACCCGTTTGGCTGTTTGCATCAGCGCATGGGCCATGGAAAGGACCCGGTAGCATCGCTGGTTCCTCCTGGAACAAAGGTGGTTGATATTTCATTGAGAGATATTTCCACACGGAGTTGGTCCAATGCTTACGGTAGGCTAGTAGAAGTAGACATGAACGTTCCAGGCGATAGCGCCATCGCGGTGAGGGAACTTGTTTCTATTTGTAAGAAGTTGACCAGAGGCAGGGAGGACGAGTTCAGGCTGAAGCGCAAGGAAACCCTGACCAGGCTGCGGCACAGGCTAAGGCGGGAATGGTTGGAAACCGCATTGAGCCTTTTTGAAGCCAGACCGATTGCCACTGAGTGGCTGGCCCACGTAATCGGGGAGGCCGTCAAGGGGGAGGACTGGGTATTGGTGGCCGGAGGACTGCGTGGCTGGCCGCGCCGGCTGTGGAACTGGGACAAATCCTATCGATGGGTGGGTGACAGCGGCGGGGGCGGCCTGGGGCATGGGCTGGGCGCCGCTATCGGCGCCGCCCTGGCGCACAAAGGCAAGAACCGCCTCTGCATAGATATTCAGCCGGATGGTGATTTGCTGATGACTCCGCAGGCCATCTGGACGGCGGTTAAGTGCAATATTCCATTGCTCGTGGTAGTTTACAACAACCGGTCGTATTTCAATTCGGAAGACCACTCAGCGACGGTAGCCAGGCAAAGGGGCCGGTCCGAAGTATCGAAGTTGATAGGTACGGCCATTGAGGATCCTCCAGTGAATTTCGCCGGCCTGGCCAGGGATTTTGGCGCCTATGGAGAAGGTCCGGTAGAGGACCCGAAGCAGATCAGACCGGCCCTGGACAGGGCCATAACCCATATTAAGAACACCGGGTTGCCAGCCCTGGTAGATGTGGTTTGCGAGAAGAAGGAGAGAAAAGGAAGGAAGTAAATAACGTTTCAAGAAGGGAGGATGGTCAACATGCGCGTTAATGTTTTGATTGTGTCGAGGATTGATTTGTACTCCGGCTTTATGGACGACATTGCAGCAGTGGACCCCCGTGTTTCCGTCAAAGACGGAGTTAGGCAATTTGTCGCGGAACTCAGGGAAAAAGGTGCAAGCGGAGTGATGGTGGATCGGCTTGAGAAACAGGCTAACATGGTAAAGGGGGCCGAAGGAAACCTGGATGGTCTGCTTAGCGAAGCTGAGGTTGTCTTCGGAAATTTATTCTTCCCTGACCGGCTGGTGTCAAGGGCGCCGAATCTCAGGTGGGTTCATATTGCCAATGCAGGTATCGACCGATATCTTTCCATGGATTATTTCAATGCTAAGGGTGTGGCTATCACAAACAGCCGGGGGTGCGTTGCTGTTCCCATTGCAGAACATGTATTGACCTTCCTGCTGATGCTTGCCAAAGGAGCCCCACGGCTCATGGAAAACAAGCTAAAGAGGAGATGGGAGAGATTCACCACTCTGGAGCTTCGTGACCGCGTGGTTGGACTTATTGGCCTGGGAGCGATCGGCGCCGAGATTGCACGCCTGGCAAAGGGCATCGGCATGAAGGTGGTTGCCACCAGGAAGTCGGCGGTAAGCGGAAAACCAGTTGGTGTACCCTGGGTGGATGGGCAATACTCGGTCAATGATCTGCACCAAATGCTTCATGACAGCGACTTCGTAGTGATCGCCGCTCCGCTAACGACGGAAACGAGAGGACTGATCGGGGAAGCCGAGCTCAAGACGATGAAACGCACCGCCTATCTCATTAATATTTCGCGGGGGCCAATTGTTAACGAGCCTATGCTCATAAGGGCTCTGCAGGAAGGCTGGATTGCCGGCGCCGGGCTCGATGTATTTACCACCGAACCCCTCCCCCCAAATAGCGAGCTGTGGAGCCTTCCAAATGTGATCTTGAGCCCTCACATGTCCGGTTCTAGCGACAAGCGTCCCCAACACCTCATCACCTTATTCTGCGAGAACCTCAAGAGGTATTTGCGCGGTGAAGAAATGCTCAATGTCATCGACAGGGAGAAATCTTACTGACAACACAATCCATCGGAATGTTGGAGAAACTGGGGGTCGCCAAGATACCGTCAGGATGCCAGGACCTAATCCTTCCAACACAGCCATCCAGGCGTCCCGCCAATTCCCCACCCCACCCTTGATCCCGTAAAACTCAGCCCGGCGATGGCCGAGGCAGATATGTTCATTGTGGTCATCCGGTATAACTCTGAACAAATAATGAGGAAGCCCTTTCAGGCTTTGACGCCCAGCGTGAGGCCGAAATCCCGTGGCAATGCCGTCACTCAGGGTCACCTCCGGACATTTTCCAGGTCTTGTCCAGAATTTCCGGGACCCATCCTCGCACCAGATAGGGATGGCGTCAAGGACCGTCCTGGAAGTGTCCATGGACAAATATGAACAAGTCCTGGAAATCTCAAGGATACAGATATCCAGGAATGTCCATGGATGTCGTCCAGGGACACTCCGTCCAAGCATGGAAACCAATATGGAATTACTGTCCCGGGAAGATTATGGATGAAATGTCAGGGAAGCGTTCGGGGCGACGATGCTGACTCACTGTTTTGGCGGGATTGTCTAAATGTTTGTTCGGGTTACTGCGGACAGAGGGGGGGACTCCCCCTCCCCATATGCCTCTTGGTTCTGCACACCTGGTCAGTTGCCCGCTCCCATGTCCTGACCGTGCTGCGGCATAATGACATAGACCCTCGTCACCGCAGTCTCGCCCAGGAGGGCCAGGGCAGCCGCGCTCAGGGGGTTGTTCCAGTTCCGTTCCGCCAGGCGTTCGAGTGTTCGGTCTGGCCGTTCGGAACTGCGGTCAGGTGTTCGTTCCGGTCTTCGGTCGGGTCGTGTTTTCCCGTCCTGGGAAGATTTCCTGGACAGCGGGAACTGGTGTCAGCCCAGGTGATCCAAAGACTCGGAAGTGGCCCGGGTGGTCCCTCCGCCGAAAACCAGGACATGGATGCCGGACATGGCGCCGGACGGAGCCGTGCCCGACTGCTCCGGACGGAATACGCTGAAGAATGTTCAGGTCCGTTCGAGGAAAAGAAACTTGGATGATGATCCCTCACCCGAACAGGGGGGACTGGGTCCAATCACTTTGGCGCCCTGGTGTGGGGCGGCAGGCCAGGTCACCCGGCCCTTCATAGTGGCACTCCCCAGGTGAGGGTGGAAAACGCCTGGCCGGCGCTGATCCACCGGGAGACCTTCAAACTGGTGCAGCAGAGGCTGGGGGCCAACGCGCCCCGGGCCGTTCATCCCCGGACGGTGCCCAGTTTCTATCTACTGAGCGGGCTGCTCTTCTGCCCCTGCGGGCAGGCCATGAGCGGTCGCAGCGCCAAGTCGCACCAGTACTACTACTACTACACCTGCAACCGGAATTTCAAGCAGGGGAACGATAGCTGTGAGTCCCGGAGTTGGCCCAAAGAAAGCTTGGAGCGGCTGGTCATCGAGCAGATCAAAGAAAGGGTGCTGGCCCGGGAGTCTCTGGAAAGGCTGGCCGTACTGGTCAATGAGGAACTGAATTCGGCCAGCGGGGTGCTGAAAGACAGATTCGATGCCATTGATACCGAACTGAACGACGTTAGAGCCAGGCTATCCCGGCTGTACGAAGTCCTGGAGACCGGGAAACTCAACCTGGACGACCTGGCCCCAAGACTCCGCGAGTTGAAGGCAAGGCAGGATAAACTAGCCAAGTCGAGGGTTCAGGTAGAGGCGGAAATGGTGGCGGAGGAAGTGGTGCACGTGGACGTCGAGATGGTCAAGGCTTACGCCGAGGACTTGAGGAGCCTTCTGGAGGAGGCGGATTTTACCCGGAGCAAAACCTTTCTGCGCTCCTTCGTCAAGCGGATTGAGGTCAATGGGAATAAGGCGACGATACGCTACAAACTTCCGATGCCAGGAAACGGGAACAAGGGACAATCTGTGGAAGTTCTGCCTATTGATACCCCTGGTGGAGTGTGCACTTTGTGAGAACAGAATGTGCTCAAGAAGTGACATAGTGTGAGAGTTTCATTCTTGCCCAGTTGGTTTTTCATCGGCCATTCGTGCACATTCTGCTCGCGGTGTTCTCTCCTTAGCCGCCTGAGATTCCGTTGATACTTGGCATCACCAGCTTTTCGAAATATTTGTCAATCTCCTCTGCAGTATAAGGCTTATCCTGGCTGACCCACCATTTTAGGGTGCCAATAAAGGCATAGGCAAAATAATGGGTTATCAATTCAGGGGGGATTGAGATTGAGGTCAGCTTGTCATGGACCATTTGCATGCTGAAAGGTTCCTTTATGTAGCGAAACAGAAAGTCGTCGGCGAACGTAAGTACGTCCTGCTTCCCTAATAGGGCTTGGAACAGAGTGTGATTTCGCTCCACAAATCGGAATAATTTGAGGCTGAAAGCGGGATGGATATCTCTCAAATGCTTCTCACCCCCATGCAATTTTGCTGCGTGCTGTTCTAGAGCATTGTGGAGTTCATCGAAGCAGCTATGCAACAATTCGCGCTTATCCTGGAAATGAAAATAGAACGTAGAACGCCCTACGTTGGCCCGACGTCCTGAATTCTGACCGATTCAAAGCCTTTTTCCGAGATCAGTTCCACCACGGCATCCTGCAAGAGCTTACGGGTCTTTTGAACTCGTCGGTCTAAAACAATCTTGCCCATACTGCGTCTCCCGTTCTGAAACAAATTGCGATATTCCGTTCAATAAGGAACAATCTTACCTTTTTGATCTTCACACAACTTGATTCTTAATTATATCATAAATCCGGAACATACTGTTCAATAACAAATACTTGGTTCATAATCGTAGTATTAACTGTTCTTGGAAACCGAGAAAGGAACTATCAATGAGTGAACGAGAGCCGAGTACCGGCATCCCACGCTGGGTTATAATCTTCGGGATTGTCGCCGTTGTGCTTGTCCTGCTGGTTGTCATCAACATGCTCCTCTCCGGCGGCCACACATCGCCTATACAGCACGGGGTGCCGCAGCCATGACCCTGACAACCGACCTACGCAAGTTCGCGCTCGCCGCACATGTCATTTCCTCGGTAGGCTTCCTTGGCGCAGTCGCTGTAGGGCTAGGAGACTCCTGAAAAAGTCCCTTTTCAAAATAGTGGAGGTAAAATGCGAGGGTGGTCCAGCCATCGACAGTCCGGTTTTTCAGGAACCGTGAGCGGTTGGAGACGAGATCCGTCTCGTTATTGCTGCTGGTTATCCCG